>JBCCSR010000353.1:0-5864 GCA_039199865.1 Bacteroidota bacterium | reverse complement strand
CTTTCTCGACCAATCCCGTTGCATGGTTCAGACAACAACAAAGCAAGTCATTTCCAATTTCCCAAGCATCTATTCCAACCCTCAAGTCAATACTTTCCTCCAAACTTATTTACAAAAACATTATTCTGATGCCAGAGCAAAGTTATTCGTTTGGAGAAAATACGGCCACACCTATCGACAACTGTCTCAGCAAAAATTGACCCGTCCGCTTTCTTTTCCTTTTTTCCAACCCGGTCATTACCTCATCTCCTCCAATGATCTAATCCAACCCTTCCTTATCGACATCTACATTACCCCCAACAACGTTTTGACAAAAATTTATTTCAATTGCGTCGTCCACCATTAAACCCACAATTCCTCCCCAAATCATCCTATCCCCAAGCTCCAAGTTTTCCAATCTTCATCCAACCTGCCTGAATCGAATCCGATGACGGCAGGTCTTGCCATTTTATTCATTCCCTCAAACCATCTCCTTATGAAATCCAAATGCTTTCAAGTGCTCCTATTCTCTACGTTGATCCTTAGCCTATTTTTTGCCTGTAGCAAAGAGCAAAATGATTTCGCTCCAGCTCCAAAGTCTGATGTACTTAGTATGTCGATAAGCGCTGCCCCTCGAGTGAGCCCTGCTTCTTACAAATGGATCAAAAGAAAAGCGGATCGCTTCGAACAAGTATTGGCTATTTTACAACTTGATGTTGAAGCTCTGCTTGAGCAAACTGCTGATTGCAATGCCCGGCAATCACTAGCCCAACAGTTCGACGTCCAAATATCAGAGTTGACTATGGCAACTGAAATAGCGGATTTACTTCGCTTGGATATTACAATAACTGAAGCCATGTTCATTCATAATACTTTTGAGCAATTGCTGTATCATTCTACCTCAAAAAGAGAATTCGATTTTCAGAACTTTGACAGAGCAGCAAATCAAATTATTGACATCGGTATCCTTTCACAAATTCATTCCAATCAGCTGATAGGATACATAGAGGACTACATCGAAAATCATTGCGAAGATTGTATTGATATCGATCGCCCCACATTTCTTGAGATCAACCAATGGATAGCAAAAGCTAAGTCTCTCAAACCAGTGGTTAGCTATACTTGTCAGTGCCCAGCAAATCATTGTATTGCTAGTACCACAAATGAAAATGATCTAGGCAGTTTCAACTTCCCATCTAATACCAATGCTCCTATCACCACAGTTTCTCCTGCCTCCACAAAATGGATCAAAAAGAAAGCCTTTCGATTCAAAACATTAGCTCTGAATTTGGGATTGAGAGATGCAACAGACTTGCTAAACCTTGCTGGCCAATATGAGAAAAGATTACAATTGGCTCAATCATATCATGTCGATTATTCGGAATTAACTAGGATCGTAGAGCTCACTGATTTAATGCGAACAGGAATGACTTTAATAGATGCAGCTCTTTTTCAAGGTACCATTTCAAGTTTGATTGAGCGTAATCAGTTCTCTACGCGTTTTCCAAATCTTCATCAATCTATTCCAAATCAAGAGGCTGTTTTAAATGCGGTTTTATTCAGCCAAATCCAACCTAGTGAACTGCTTTACGAAGTTGATCTTTTCGTCAATTCTATCTGTGGAGATTGTGAAGACATTTCTGTCCCACCCCCTGGTGCTGTCAATAACTGGACAGAAAAAGCTCAAGATTTAGCGCCAAAAATTACTTACCATTATTGAATTGCCTTTTTTCAACGTCAAGACTCTTGATTAAACTTATTGGTTCGCTAAATTGCGGTTATATACCTCAACCATAAGTTATCCTTCTTTCTAAACGCATATTGGCAAGATGGCAAAGTTGGCAAAACCGACAAAACTGGCAAAGTTAGGTCTTATCGATCTTTGGTCAATTCCTAAAAACAGCTGCCCCTTTTTGCCAACTTTGCCCAAACAGTCAACTTTGCCACTTCGCCAATTATACTTTCTCATAATTCCCATGAGAAGGTTGTAACAAACGATCACCACTCAATCGCTTCAAAAAGCGGTCTACCGATCGCTCACTCCATCCCAACTGCTTACCAATGCTGATAGCTTCACTTCTTTTAAACTTGGAAGGCAAAGCCTCGAACAACTGCCTTTTATTTCTCGTCATGGGTCGCTCCATCCCTACTTTCCGCCTTGGAAGCATTTCGTACAAATGCATCGCATGTTTTAGGTAATAATCGGCCAGTAGCTGGGCTACCTCGGAATCGATTTCTTCACAAGTAATGACTTTTTCTTTACGCCCCTTTTCAAACTTCCGCATAGCTGTAAAGATCATTGCCATCCGAAACATAATCAAGCCCATTCGCTTAACAATGCTCAAGGCTTCAACTCCCACAAAGGAATAGGTTTCTACCAATTGCTCGGTAAATCCAATATTTAAATTCCTCCACTGTTGTTGACTTAATTTTACTGTAGTTGGATACTTTTTCAAAAAATTGGACATCGCCAATACCTCTCTGGATAATTGATCAAAAAGGTTGGTCCAATCAGTCCCTGATCCAGTTGGGGAAACATCTCGCCACTTTACCTCCCCTTCAAAACCATAAAACAAAAATCGAGAAAACAGGCCATCTTCTGTACTTGGAATCAATTTCAATATCTGATTAGGAGTACCAGACAAAGCCACAGACAACTTAGGTTGGTTAATCTCTAAAAACTCTTCTCCCTGCTTTCTACTGTAAGAAATCGCTTCATGATGAAATGCCTTTCGCAATAAATCACTGTAACCTCCCCAATCTTGTTTTAAGACATTGCCCAATGTATCTGCTTCAGATTCAAACAAGGTCCCTGACCCATTATTTTGATACAAATGTTGGATCAACATCGCCGAGCTAGAATTAGCCGGAATATACAATAACTGAAAAGGTGGTTTATTCGAAGGAGGATTAGGTTCGCCTCCCCGTCCTTTTTTATGCTGAAAAACGGCCACCTCATATCGATACATTTCCTGCTTATAGACCTTCATTGCCTCTCTGCTTTTCTGCAGCAGTTCATCATGCCTAACCATCCCTAAAGTCTTTGCAAAACTCATTACCCCCTTGCCACTTGCTGCTGGTGCAATAATAAAGGAATACAAGTTAGGATAATAAACCCGTCGATCATAAACGCCGCTAACTTCAGGAAGGCAACCACTCAACACCGTTAAAGCACTTGTCAAAAAAACATCACGCTCTCTTTCATCAACAAAAGTAGCACAAGAGCTTTGCAATAAACGAGGAAGTTGATCAAAAATAATTGAAGGCATCTGTGACAATGATCTAAACTCTAATCTCTTTTCCAGTGAAACTTCCTTTTCAGATTCAGCCTTCCATAAGTTGAACTTCTCTGCCGTTGCAAACTTGTCATATCCTCTCTTGTAAGCACTTAGAATCGTCTGCTCCATTTCCTTCCTTGGCAAATCAAATTGTACACCTGAGAATTGTTGAACCTGATCCAAGGGAATTCCCGCCAAGTTACAATTTGCAGCCAGCTGGTAGATGAAATTATTTCGATTCCCATTTTCATAAGCAAATTTCTGTTTCGTGTAGACAACACATGCTTCAAACACTTGTTGATGTTTGTGCCCTTCGTACTTGACCGTCGAGCTTTGGGGAATTACTTTTTGCAGCTGAAACTGCTTACTCTCAGCATTATAATAAGCCTTGAGATCATAAGAAAAAAAGCACAACCGCGTAACATCCTGCCCACTCCGATCAACCTTCCACTTCAACTTTGACTCATAGCAATCAGCAACTTGAGCAAATACCATTTGATGATGATCCACAGTACTATCTACTTCTACAATCACCTTAACTCCTCTCCCACTTGGGCTAATAAAACAAGCTCGAGTATAGATTTCCTTGACTGCCCTTTTTACCAAATTTTCAATTTCCCCAATTGCTACACCATCAAAATCCAGTATCACTAAAGGGCAATACTTCACCAGATTCTCCAACTTCCTCCCCCCTCGAAAAATGCCCGAAACCGTAAAGCTAGGTAACTGCTTTTTCAAACGATTTGCCTCCTCCTTATCTCCTGCCTCCACCAATGCTCGGATCTGCAAAACCGACTCTCGATAGGTAGAAGACCGGATACTCGCTACAATTTCCTCAACCGTACGACTCCCCACCACCTTTGTAAAATACTGAAACAAACTTATTCGCCACATCCCCATTAACGTTTTACAGAAAACACCTTCGCCTCAAGATTCAAATACAAATCTACATCATAGGACATCAAACAAAGTGCTTTATAGTCCTCCCCATTAGCCGCAATCCGATCCGTCCCAAAGGCCGCCTTAAAATACTGCTTCAATTGATAAAAGGCCCTTCGATGCTCTTCCACTTCACCATCTACTTTTACCATCAAAACCAATCCAAACCCAATCGTATTTTTAAAACACGCAAACACATACGGATCCTCCCGAGTCATCAATCGAAACAATACTCGATCCGCCAAAGTCAAATAGGGAATCTCCAAAAACACATAACCCGAATAAGACACCAACTCCACCTTCCTCCTCACCAACTTAAAATGCCCGCCAACCGCTAAAGACAACAGCCCTCGCTTCTGTTGATCAAAAAGCGAATCTCGATTCTGCTCATAATACATCCTCAACAATTCCACCTCTTCCTTATATGTTCCCTTCCGAATCTGTTGTAAAATCGTTAACAAAGGCTTACTCACCACCGGCTCCCGCCGGCTATTAAACAAACTAATTACTGCCATAATATTTTATATTTATCATAAGCCTAAACTCCGCCACCGGACAAACCTCTACTACCTCACCGCTATACAGTAAGTCAACTAAGACCAGACTTATTTTAGATTATTTAATAAAGAGAAATACTCAAAATCACATTGTTACAAAGTACCTCTAATAACAACTACTCCAAATATCATCCAACTAAATTCTTCACGTTTGAAGGGTGGGATGCCTGTCCATTTTCTGTCTGACGGAGGAGTTAAAATGGACAAGATTTTTTTTGCTTCCGTTTTTTTCATCGAATGGAAAAAAATGAAGTCGCCGAAGGCAATCCGAAGCAAAAGCTCAACCCCCAAGCCACAACTCTAAAGATAGAAATAGCTACTTCAACACCGCAAAAGGTTCCTTATGAAAATCCCTCATAAACCTTTCAATATCCGACATCCGATAATAAATCTTCTTCCCCCTCCTGCGTAAACCCAATCTTCCCCTCATCTCTCCAAACCTGAGCCGTCCGCACCGAAATCCCCATCATTTTCACAAAAGCCTTATTGTCCACAAAATGCTCCGCTGGCGAAGTAATCTGCTTCACATGTGTCTTGATTTCCTTTATGTTGACCTGTAGTTCTTCAAACTGTTCCTTACTCAAAATAACAACTTCCATCTTTAATGATTTTTAAAATGATTAAATGAATCTAACGCTTCAAAGTAAAATCCTTTTTTTCAGAAAAGTAGTACACCGATGCCCATGTGTACCATTTTTTTTGAAAAAAAATTCCTTCTCACTAGCAATGTTTATTTTACACATTATCATTTTTCGCAATCCATTTTTCAATCACCACGGTACACAATCAAGAGTGTACCAATAGGATTTAACATTGCATACTTAGATTTACAAAGTAGCCACATGCAGCATTTGGAAAATTTTATCCGATGGAATAAAATTTATTGAAGAATGAATAAGGAGAGTGCAAAACAACACTCAAAAAATAGACGGAACGTTGGATAGAGATGAACAAGTTGGCTTGGCTACTCCCCAGAGGATTCAATATCGTCAAGCAACTTTTTGACATTTATTCTTCTTCCTTCTTTTGGACGCTTGTTAATCCTAGAAGGCATCAAGTATGATCTTATCGTAGATGGATTAAATTGTCTTCCATCTGCTTTCCTAAAATG
>JBCCSR010000352.1:0-5904 GCA_039199865.1 Bacteroidota bacterium | reverse complement strand
GCCAAGTTGGTTTTGCGAAGTCAAGACGAATCTTCCGATTTTCTACAGAAACTGGATGCGGTAGAATCCATTGAAATCCTCGTAGACGAAGAAATTGATTTTTTGAATGCAACGTTTAGAAACAATCGAGGCAAAACTTGGTACTCTTTCGATCATTTAGAAGGCTTACTGAATGGCTTACAAGAGATCAGTTTTTCTAAACTTGCACTCTATTCTCCTCATGTCAAGTCGTTGTATTTGTGTTATCTGTTGTCAGAAAAACTGGTTCAGCAAAGTGCCATTATTCCTCAGTTGCTGCGCATTGGAGCGAGGCGTTTTAGAATTCGTTGGATTCCCGCAATGCTCAACCAAAAGGTCCGGCAACAGCTGGAGGATTTGGCTCAATTGATTCCTGCGGATTTGATCTTTCGCAAAAAAGGCAAAGAAATATTGTCTGCGGTGGCGGAAGAACATTTGGTTCAGTTGTTAAGTTTGTTTATTGGCCATCGAGTTCAGAGTAGTCATGCCTTGTCCGTTCGCAGAATGGAACATAACATTGTGCAGCTTTTCTTTAATCAAAGTATTGAAAGTTTCTCTACCTATGAAGAACAGGGTTTTGCCGAGGCCATCCAATTGTGGTTAAGTAAGTTTTTTATTGCAGAAAAAGATTTGGTCCCCGTTATCATCGTCAGTGAAGAAGAGGAGGGGTTTGAAGTGACTTTGGGGGCTGAAGATCAAAAACAGAGTTTGCCAGCACCGATTCCTTTGGTGGAGATATTGAGTGATCGCAAATATCAGAAAAACCGGATTCCGCTTTTGCGAGACTTAACCATGTTGGCCGATTATTTTCCGCAAATTGGTCAAGTCGTCGCTTCGCAAGGGAAAGAGGGGCTATTTTTTGATAACGAGCAATTTGCCAATATCTTACTGCGAATTTTACCGACGATTCGTTTGTTTGGGATCAAAGTCTTGCTGCCAAAGGCTTTGCGCAAACTATTGCGTCCTCAGATTTCGCTGGCTTTAGATGCCAGTGACGATGGAACCGTTCATTCGAATGGTTTGGTGAATATGGACAATATGCTGAGCTTCAATTGGCAAGTGGCTATTGGCGATCAATTGTTGGCTGCCAATGCTTTTCTAAAGCTGGTGGATCAATACTCCGGGATCGTCAAGCTCAACGATCAATACGTCTTCTTTGATGAAAAGCAGATTCAGGCATTACTCAAGCAAATGAAGCAAGCCCCGGCGCTTAAAGCCAACGAGCTTTTGCAAGTAGCCTTGACCGAGGAGTACGAAGGGGCCAAGGTAGGTCTAAGTAAAATGGCCAAGAAAAAAATTGATGCACTGAGGAAAAAGAAAAAAGTTAGGGTACCCAAGGGATTGAAAGCGAAACTGCGTCCCTATCAGCAAAGTGGTTATGAATGGATGTACAAAAATGCAAATCTAGGATTTGGTAGTTTGATTGCCGATGATATGGGCCTGGGTAAAACACTACAAGTCATTTGTACTTTATTAAAATGGAAGGAGGAAGGACATTTGGCAACTGCCAAAGCCTTGATTATTGTTCCGACGAGTCTTTTGACCAACTGGGTAAAGGAAATGGCCAAATTTGCTCCCCAACTCTTGCCCCATGTTTTTCACGGACCAAAACGAGCACTGGATGGCCTTATCAGTAGCGATATACTGTTGACGACTTACGGGGTGTTGCGTAGTGACCTGAAAAAACTGGAAAAACGCAAGTGGCAGGTCGTAGTGATTGATGAAGCCCAAAATATCAAAAACCCTTCAACCGCACAAACCAAAGCCGTAAAGAAGATCAAAGCGCCCATCAAGATTGCCATGAGCGGAACTCCCGTAGAAAACCGACTGTCGGAATACTGGAGTATTTTCGATTTTACCAATCAGCAATATTTGGGAAACCTCAGTCGCTTCAAAGATCAATTTGCTCGGCCCATTGAGGTGGATCGAGATCAGCAAAAGTTGGATCACTTCCGAAAAATCACGCAACCTTTTATTTTGCGTCGCCTTAAATCCGATAAGTCGATCATCGATGATTTGCCCGATAAGATTGAAAAAGACCAATTTTGCCAACTCACTCCCGAACAAGCTGCTCTTTACGAAAGTATAGTCGAAACGACGATGCAAAAAATTGAACGGTCAAAGGGCATCGATCGACGGGGAATGGTCTTAAAGCTGATTACCGCTCTCAAACAAATTTGTAATCATCCTGCCCAATTTTTGAAAAAGGGAAACCGAGATGCCGCTTTTTCTGGAAAAGGGAAAATGTTGGTTGATCTGCTCAAACAGATTCTCGACAATGGGGAAAAGACTTTGATTTTTACGCAATACCAAGAAATGGGGCAGCTGATCATTCAAATGATGAAGGATTATTTCGATCAGGAAGTTCCTTTCTTACATGGAGGAGTCAGTCGAAAGAAGCGGGATGAAATGGTAGACGATTTTCAGAACAATCGAAGTACACGAGTATTTATTCTTTCGCTAAAGGCCGCAGGTACCGGCCTCAACCTTACGGCTGCCAACAATGTCATTCACTACGATTTATGGTGGAATCCTGCCGTAGAGGCTCAGGCAACGGATCGAGCCTATCGGATTGGTCAACAAAATAAAGTGATGGTCCATCGTTTCATTACCGAACACACCTTTGAAGAAAAAATCAATCAGTTGTTGCAGAGCAAAAAGGAGTTGGCCGATTTGACCGTCTCTACGGGTGAAAAGTGGATCGGTAATTTTTCGGATCAAGAGTTGCGAGATTTGGTACGGTTAGAGGTCTAGCGCTTGCTAATTTTATATTCAACAAAAAATGATGCCCATTTGGAAGACGATTTGTCGGCTGAAAATTCTAGATTTGTAGCATTATCACATCACAAAAAATATTACATATGTCACCACAAGAAGTTGCAAACAAATGGGCAGAGTACTGCCGAACGGGACAATGGGAAAAAGCCCTGGAAGAATTATATGATGATCACTGCATCAGCCTAGAGATGAAAGGGGCACAGGGGTTTCCAGAGCGAGTGGAGGGCAAGGAAGCGATCAAAGCCAAAGGAGAGCAGTGGGAGCAAATGGTAGAAACCTTCCACGGTTTGGAAATTGAAGGTCCCATGGTCGCTGCCAATTATTTTACGGCGACCATGAAAATGGATATTACCATGAAAGGAGTCCCCAGAATGGTCAATGAAGAGGTAGCAGTTTTTCGAGTAGAAAACGGTAAAATTGTCAATGAACAATTCTTTTATCCAGTAGGCTAATTGCCCCCTTTTCATCATTTGGCAAAGAGGCTATCCAATTTTTTGGGTAGCCTCTTTGACGTTTGGATACTACACAGTAAGGCACTTTTGGATCAAAAATACAGACGGACCAAGCGAGATTATTCCAAATGGTTCAGAACAATTTGCGACCCAATTTTATTATCACTCTGTAAGAAATGTAACATGTTTAAAAAGAATCAACAATCCCCACAATGGAATTAATCAAAAATCTCAACTGGCGTTATGCCACCAAACAATTTGATCCGACAAAAAAGGTAAGTGAATCAGATTTAGAAAATATTAAAGAGGCCATTCGTTTGTCTGCCTCCTCCTATGGCTTGCAGGCTTATAAAGTGTTGATCGTGGAAGATCAGGCGTTGCGAGAAAAGTTAAAGCCCGCTGCTTGGGGACAAAGTCAGATTACTGATGCTTCTCATTTACTGGTTTTTTGTAGTTATCAAGATGTAAAGGGAGAAGATGTAGAAGAGTTGTTTGACTTGAAGGCAGAAGCCTACGGAAAAGACAAATCTGACTTTGAGGGATACATCAACTTCATTAAAGGTAAGACCACCGAAATGTCTGCGGAGCAAAAAGGCCTGTGGAATGCCCGCCAGACCTATATCGCCCTAGGGAATTTATTGGCGGCTTGCGCCGAATTGAAAATTGATGCTTGTCCGATGGAAGGTTTCGATTCGCAAGCCTTTGGTGAATTGCTCAACCTAGAGGAGCAGGGATTGAATGCCACGGTCTTGGCCACCATCGGTTATCGTTCGACGGAGGATCAAACTCAGCATTTGCCCAAAGTGCGAAAATCCAAGGCACGTTTATTTGCATCAATTTAAATTTTGAAAACCTCCAAGCTCAACTAAAATGGTACAAGTAATTGCCCGACTGGACCGATCTAAATACAAAACTGTATTGACGACTGATCGCCACCAAATTATTGGTGATGAGCCTGCTCCCTACGGAACAGATGAAGGACCTTCTCCCTATGATTTTCTCTTGATGTCCTTGGGCAGTTGTGTTGCGATGACGTTGCGCATGTATGCCGATCGGAAAAAGTGGGATTTACGGGAAGTCGAAGTCCACCTATCCCAACAGAGGGTTCATCATTCCGACTGTGCAGATTGCGAAAGCAAGGAGGGATATGTTCACATCATTGAGAAGAAAGTAAAATTGATCGGACAGCTAGATGAGGCCCAGAAAGCACGATTGATGGAAATTGCCGATCGTTGTCCGGTCAACAAAACGCTGCTAAATGAAATCAAGATTAATACGGTGGCATTATAAAGTGGTATAAATATGATCATCAAACTGCTTAAATTGGGTCTTGGAGGAATCTTGTTGTTGGTCTTGGCGCTGTTTGGCTACGCCAAGCTCACCAACAAGAATTTCAGTGAATTGGCACTCGTGATTTTATCTTCTATTAAAAGCTGGAGCGGGCAGGAGGTGGCTTGGCAGCAACTCAGTAGGGTAGAGCGCCCTTTGCTCGATCACGATCTTTGGGATCAATTGCTGCAATCCTATGTAGACTTGGAGGGAAATGTTGATTACGAGGGCATGCGGGACAACCAAGGACAATTAAAAGATTATCTCCAGCAATTGAGTACAAGCCCTCCGGGGAACAATTGGTCTGAAGCAGATGCCTTGGCTTATTGGATTAATGCCTACAATGCATTTACCGTGCAATTGATTCTCGATCATTATCCCTTGGCTTCCATTAAAGACATCAGTGCTGGTCTTCCGATGATCAACTCTCCTTGGGACATCAAATTTTTTCAAATCGAAGGGATTGACTTTGATTTGAATACCATTGAACATGCGATCTTGAGAAAGCAGTTTTCTGAGCCTCGCATTCATTTTGCCATCAATTGTGCTTCTTTTTCTTGTCCTCGTTTGCGCAATGAGGCTTACACGGCCGATCGTTTGGAAGCCCAATTAAAAGACCAAACGCTTTACTTCTTGAACAATTCTGATAAAAATCTGATTGGTACAAATCAAGTACAGTTGTCCCAGATTTTTAACTGGTTTACCGGTGATTTTACCCAAGATCGGTCTTTGATTGAGTACTTAAAAACACATACCTCTATTCCGATTCAGGAAAAAGCAAAAATTTCTTTTCTAGAATACCAATGGCAGTTGAATAAAAAATGAGCCCACATTAATGTCACACTTTGGTGTCAATGATTGGGCGATCAATGGCTTTGCTGTACCATTCTATTTTGATGACTGTCACAAAAACGATGGATCGTAGTTGCTTTTTTGAATGCGGGAAAAAGTGGTATCGTTTTTGCAATTTGGTAAATGTCCCTCCAATAAATAGTCAAATTCCATTACAATTTAAACCAGATAATTCAAATGAAAGGAAACTGCAATTACCAACACTTGATTATGACTCAGGAGGGGTTCGTAATCTATACCAATGAACAATTATTTTCGACTGCCTTTTTTTCAATGAAAGAAAACGAAGATTTGATTAGTTACTGTGAAAATATATTTCCCAGTATTAGTGAGGCACTGAAAAGCAAAAAAATGATTTCTTTTCGAGCAGTTCACGCTCCCTCGAAAAGTTTACCAGGAGTATATGATTTTATTTTTTCTTCAAAGGTCAATCAACTCAATCCATTCCGGCCTTTGATTGAATGTTGGATTATTG
>JBCCSR010000351.1:0-5904 GCA_039199865.1 Bacteroidota bacterium | reverse complement strand
TTCAAATTTCCAAAGATATTTTGAAAAAATTGGACGCAGATTTTCATCATCACTTGCCCCAATTGGCACCTGGTTGGACCCAACATTTTCAAAAAGAAAAAACAGCAATTGCCAAGTTGGTTCGGAAGGAGCAAATGGATTTCTACAAAGGAAATAGATTGTTGGTTTTATCGGATTTATATTGTGAATTGTTCCCCGAAGCCAAGTGGATTTTTATCCAACGTTCGGTGGAGGCGACTTATCAAAGTCGTTTTGGTCGGCCGCTGAGTTTCGAGGAGTGGAGGCAAATTACCGAGCAGCGCCAGGCGATCTGGGAAGGAAGTAGGGCCAGTCAGTCTGCTTTACATCTTCATTACACCGATTTTGTGGATCAAGCAGAGCAGACTATTGTTCGCATCGCAGCACATTTGGATTTAAAATTGGAGCCCGGTCAAGTTCAAGGATTTGCTGCCCTTTTTCAATCCCGAAACAAAGTATAAATGTTTCCGTTTTTCCGTTCCAGAAATCGATCAAAGCTGGCATCAAAAAAAATCATCGATGCCCATCGAGCTCAGCCAAACTTTCCTTTTTTGATTAGTTTTCCCCGTACGGGAAGTCATTGGCTACGCATGTTGTTGGAGCAATACAGTGATCGACCCTTGCTCGTTCGTTCCTTTTTTGAACACCGCAATCAGGACTACCTTCTGCTTCATACCCACGACATGCATTTGTCTGAAAAACGAAGGAGTGTCATCTATCTCTATCGTCAACCCCTCGACGTCGTCTATTCCCAAATGAATTTTTATCAGCAAGACCTTCGCGATTTGAATTTGGTGATTCATTGGACCAATCAGTATTTGTCGCACTTGGTGCATTGGTTGTTTTTGGAAAACCATTCCGTCCATAAAACCATTGTTTGTTACGAAAATTTGAAAGTAGATCTCGTTCAAGAGTTTTGCAAAGTGCTACAACATTTAGACTTGCCATTAGACCTTGAAAAAATACGGACACTTGGTCGGGCAATTGATAAGCGCAAGGTTGCCCAAAACACACAGCACGATAAACGGGTAGTGAATCAGCAAGCAGATTATGAGGCACAAAGAATTTGGTTTCGCCAAAATTATCAAGCTACGCTTGAAGAGTGGAGTCGACGGATTGCTCATTTGACGCTGGGGGAAGAGCATCGCCTTTTAGCCTTGTTCGAAGTGGAGAAAAAGTAAAATGAGCGAGACGAATTCAATGGATACCAAGGAAAAGGTTTTTGGGATTGGCTTGCACAAAACCGGGACGACCACCTTGGGTCGTTGCTTGGAAATTCTAGGTTATCACCCCCATATTTCCCATCACCTGGAAAGTTTACAAACTTGGAAAACCCAGGGCTTTGAAGCCGTATTGCCCATTATCGAAGCGCATCGCAGTTTTGAAGATTGGCCTTGGCCACTCATGTATCCCTTGCTCCTCAAACAATTTCCCAACAGTAAATTTATCTTGACCAAGCGCGAAAGTTCAGCAAAGTGGTACAGCAGTTTACGTAGGCATGCCCAGAAAACGGGGCCTACCGAGTTTCGCCAATTAATTTATGGGTATGCCACGCCAGAGGAAAACCCCGCCCACCACATCTCTTTTTACGAACGACACAATCGGGAAGTCATCCAATTTTTTCAAACACACGCCCCTCAACAACTCTTGGTGGTTTGCTGGGAAGATGGTGATGACTGGACTCCATTGTGTTCCTTCCTCAATCGACCCGAACCTAGTCTACCATTTCCCCATTTGAATCAAAGGCAATTGACTTGGCAAAAGAGCCTACGTAGATGGCTTTATCTTCGACTGAAAAAAAGATGAAACTGCCAATTGCTGCCATCGTTGTTTCCCATAATGAAGCGCATTTGTTGGAAGACTGTTTGGCTTCTATCACTTTTTGCCAAGAAATTTTGGTCGCCGATATGGCTTCCGTTGATGAGACAAAGGCAGTAGCTTCGAGATATGATGCTCGATTGCTTGAAGTTCCACTCTGCAATGTGGTCGAGCAGGTCTATGCATCGCTTATTTGTCAGGTAGAGCAAAACTGGGTTTTACTCATTGATCCGGACGAACGATTTACGCCTGATTTACAAAAAGCCCTAACTCAATTGTTTGCTACTCCAATTTCCGATTCGACCGCTCTGATCCAACTCCCTTGGCACTTTTTCTTCAAAGACCAACCACTGCGTGGTACCGTATGGGGAGGGCAACGATTCAAAACGTCGATTCTACATAAAGATCGCGTTTGGATCAACGATGTGGTGCATCGTGGTTTGACCCGGAAGCCTGGTTTTTCCAGCCATCAAATTGAAGGGACGGTGCATCGGTATTTAGCGCATCATTGGGCCCAATCTTACGGCCAACTATTTGTTAAGCATCGTCGCTATCTCAGGGAAGAGGGGAGGAGTCTTTACGAGCAGGGCTTTCGCTATTCTTTGGTACAACAGCTACGAAAAGGTCTTTTTGCTTTCAAGCATAGTTTCTATACCAAAAGAGGCTATCGCGATGGTCTCACTGGACTCTTGCTTAGCCTCTTTTGGATGTGGTATGTCTTTAAACGTTGGTCAGCGTTGAAGCGATATCAACAAAGCATCTAGTTGGGTTGGCTACCTCATGATGACCATTTTTCCAAACTCCTGTTTGAAAAATTGATTGACCCCCGTTTCGTGTTCTGCAAAATTATTGCCTGCGGCATCTTTGGCAACGATGCGGTATAGATAAACTCCATTCGCCAAACGCCCACCGTACTCATCCGTTCCATCCCAGCGAAAATCCGTCCGATGCGTCCCAATCTTTAGAGGACCAATTTCATCCTGGGTAATCTCCCGTACAATTCTTCCCGAAACCGTCATAATCTGGATCTTGAAAAAATCTGGTGAAGTGTTGCCCGTCAAGGTATACACAAACTGGGTGGATGTGGAAAAAGGATTGGGATAGTTGAGCACTTTTGAGATGGCTTGTCGGTTGATGATCTCAAAAAGAACTTTATAATCCAAATCTCCCGATTGGTTCCCAGTCGCATCCTCCGATTGTACGATCAACTCATAAATACCATCTTGGTTGAACGTAGGTCGCAATTCGACGTAGGCTTCGTTGTTGCCACTGAGGTTCCCTTCTGAAGCGGGGAAGAACTCCAGAAAGGCATTGTCAAAATGAATGCGTTGGCCAAGTTCCTGATTCGGATATTTGATAAAGATTTTAAAGAGCGAGGTATCGCTAAGTGCTAGGTATTGATTCTCGTCTTTCAGAGCAATAGAAATGATTGGCGTACTGGATACAATATCCCCATTCATGATGTGTGTACCATCGAAAGTAACATCCATGATCGGGTTTCGCTGATCCCTTTCAATGAAAAATTCCTGGACCGCGAAGTTGTTGAAATGAAACAGTTCTGCCTGATCATTATTGGGGTTGACTTCAAGCGTTAGGCGCTGTTTGTCGCTTAGGGTCTTGGTGTTGATTTCGAAAAAACTTCGAATGACTGCATCTTTTTTCAGAGGGTCCAATCGCTCAAAGTGCGTGATTTCATTATTTCGTTCGTCGGTGAGCACATATTTGACCAAGAGACTATCCATGTCGTGCTGACTCAGATTTTCGATGGCAATTTCAAACTGAAACTGTTCTCCCTGTTGGATGGTATCATTGTAGTATTGGAAAAAATTGGAGGCATTGACGCTGGCCTCTGGTAGTCCCGTGTAATAAACGCGCCAGTGGTCTAGCTGTGGCGCAGTTCGATCAACCGCGTCTTTAGCATAGTATTGCAATTGCAAATAGGGATATTGTTCGGCGCTGACAGTGCCCAAATCCAAACTATTGCTGGCATCCGCAAATAGTAATGTCGTATCTTGACTGGTCGGGTTGATGCCAAAGACAGCAACTCTGGTAGAATCATTGGCTGGATCTACAATCTCGCTGATAGAAGTTTCCAAACTTCCCCAGGATTTGGCGGGACCAATGGCAGTAGATCGCATCGATCCTTCGGTGAGTGGCCGCGTAAGTGCCCATTCAATGAGAACGGTAGAATTGATGTCTTCCCCAATCGTTTCGTCAATGGCACCAAAATTTTTGCGGTAGAGGAAGACATAGGGGAGTGGACCTTTGGTTTCCATTTGTCGGGCCAAATTGGCACCCTGCGCCTCTAGGACCTGAAAGATGTTGGTGCCCGTGTTTAAGGAATCGGCTGCCCATTCCTCGGGGAGATAGTCGGAATTAGCGGTCCGCTGCAATGTCCACAAGACAACGTAATGACCGTCTGGAACTTCATTGCTGAGCAAGTCAATGACGTGCTGTCGTTCTTCTGGAGTATTTGTTGGATAACTGTATGTTCTGGAGACGGCAGTGCTAACACTATTGAAATCGCCACTCGCAGAGTTCTTCCAACTTTTTAGGTCCGCTGGATCGATGATGGTAACGGAAATTCCGGAATTTATGAACCAGGGGAAATAGTTGGTCACTTGCTCGCCACCATTGATCCAATATCCAGGTCGATCCTGACCATCGAATATTTTGTTTTTGACTCGGAAATCTCGGTTCTCTCTTCCAAATTCGAAGCGTTGCGTATTGGGTTCGATTTGGAAAAAGGAGAACTCATCTTTTGCGTATTGATAGTAGTGGGATTGATTCCAACCTTCTTCACTATCGTTGAGATAAAGGAAAGAGCTTCCCGTCCAGTTGAACCCGATCTCCGCTACGGTACTGTCAGGACTTACTCGCCAGTAGTAAACAGTATTGTCGCTGAAATTCACGGATGGACTCCATTTTAATACTCCACCCTCTTGAGTGATTTCCTCTCTCAATTTGACGGGACTATTGAACAATTCGGAGGTATCGATTTCCAACAAGTATTTTTTCTCCTTACTCAGCGCATCAACCGTAGTCGCTTTCAGGGTGGGCGGGCGATCGACAATGCTGAACTCTGGGGGGAAGACGGGTTGGGCGGTATCGTCAACAATGAAAATACTGATTCCCAATTGTCCATTTGATCTCCGAAGCTCATTGTTTTGCTCTGCATTGGGATTGGGCAATTCTTCAATGCTGTTTTCTTTATCAATTGTCATCAAGAAGCGATTCAGACCGATGGCTTTTTTACCCTGATTGGCAATGGTAAAAGTATGGTTCTGGCGATTGAGTGGCGCTTTAATTTTGCTATTGACGACCACTTGCTGCTCTCCACTGGGAAATTCTTGAATGATCTCGATTGTTAGAGAGTCTTCCCCACTCTGGCCGATATTAACAATATCAACGGTCATGTCGAAAGTTTCTGATTGTGCATTGACGACTTGAGGATTGAAGCTCACCGTTTCCACGTCAATGGTGTAATCTCTTCCGGGGCTGGGATTGAGTTTCACGGCTGGATCTCCTTGTAAGGTATACTGTTGAATCAGGGTTTGAGTGGTGACAAATGCAGAGTTGTCAAATTCCCTTAAGGTTGCTCTGAAAATATCTCCCATGCCCTGTCCGTACATGCTTGTTCCGGCCAATTCATACAATCTTTTGGTGACCATGTGCAATGGTGCAATGTAGCCCAAACCGGTCGTCGCTCCAAAGGCGATGGCTCCCTTATCTTCGTAGTAAACAAATCGTTCGCTGATGCCACGGGAAGCGGTATGGATATTCCCAGAATAACAACCCAATGAGAACATCAAAGGATACTTTCCGTAGTTGTTGTAATTTTCTGGATTGTCAATATCGAAATCAAAAGTACCCACCCCTGAATGACCAAAAAAGGTAATCATGGATACGCCTTCATTGATGATGTCGAAGATTTGCTCTGATTTGGAAATTTGTACGGGATCCGAACTGGTTTTGAAGACTGAACTTACTTCCGCTCCGAATGCATTGTTTTCAATGACCTGTTCTAAATCCGCAAGGTTGGACTTGATGATGTCTCTTTCATTTGAT
>JBCCSR010000350.1:0-5910 GCA_039199865.1 Bacteroidota bacterium | reverse complement strand
GGGTGAATTCATCGCCATCATCGCAAGGTTGACCGACATAGACGCTGACGCCTTGAGCATTACAATTCAAGTTGGTAATCCCTCCGGTGTAGCTACAACTCAGAGCGGGGTCTGTGTGGATGTCAAAGTCAATATATCCAGTTGCTCCACTGAGTGCAATCAAACCCACTTCTTGATCTTCTACCGGAATATCCGTAGTCATTAAGAGCATGTTGAGCGGGAAATTGATAAAGGTCTCACTGGTTACACTACCCGATCCGATAACATTGTTGGGAACACCATCAAAGCTCAAGTCGACACTTTCGATTGTTTGCGGGACGGTATTGCGGTTGATCATCGAAAAGGGATCAAAGGTAATGGCAAAAGCTAGGAAACCATCATTGGAAAAATACCTGCCATCCGGTGGACATCCAAAGAGATCCGTTCCCGAATTGCCTCCACCCGTTGGATTGCCATTGATGAAATAACAATACTGTCCCGTAGAGTAGGCGACTTCTCCCCAGAAGGAGGCCTGCCCATTGTTTTGGTGTACTTGGCTCTCATCAATTTCCGGAATTTCGTAGAGTACTTCGGTAATGCCTTGACTCGTCAGATTTTGGAAATTGGTCACGGGAATTTGTTCGAGAATGAACAAACTGGTTTTGTTGACATTGTTGAAGGTGAAATCTACTGGACTTGGAATCTGATGAATATCCAAATCGGGATCGTCAAAGGTGAGCTTGATGCCATGGTAACTGCCATCCAAAATAAACTCAACTGCACTCGGGCATTCGATTTCATAGTAGGGTTGGTCACAACCGTCGGGAATATTATCTCCATCATAGTCTAAGTTATCGTCAAAGCCAGGGCAGGCATCCAATGCATCACAAACGCCATCGTAGTCAGAATCTAATTCAACGCCCTGACAGGCACATCCTGTGATGTAGGTCGCATAAATTTGGGGGAAATTGGATTCTAGGGCTTCATAGATATTTTCCAAATTGGTATACTTATCTCTCCAGAATCCGGGAGTGGGTTCATTGTCCTGTAAAGCCTGAATGACTTCTTGTACGTCAAGTGGATTGTTTAGGGCATTGTAGATAGCATCGCCGACGTAATCCCGTAATTTCACTGTTTCATAAGTGTAGGCGATCACATCGTTGCTCGTACAGGGATTGCCATCATCACAGCTTTGTGAAATGCTGCCAGATAACAACGGACAAAGGTCACAAGAATCGGGAACGCCATCCATGTCGGTATCCAACAAATCGTTGAAGCCAGGGCAGATGTCTTCCGCGTTGCAAACCGTATCCCCGTCGTCATCTCCATCGGGCACATGAATACATTCGCAGGTTCCGTTGGTATCATTGTATTGGAGATAAGCAGAGAGGTAACAGGTTTCGTTGGGATCAGGACAAGGAGGGGTACTCATTGAATCGCAGGGATCATCTTCATCACAGGCATTGGGAATCCCATCGCCATCCTCATCGTAATTGTCGTTTCCTCCCAAGCACTGATCTTCATCATCGCAAACCCCATCGTTGTCTACATCCACCTCAAAATCGGCAAGTGGTACGCACTCACAAGCACAATTGTATTCCCCCTCCACAGTACATTCGGCTCCACTGTAAAGTACGGTAGTGGCGGGACACTCTCGGTCAAACTTTAGTATAATGTAGAGGCCCAAATTAATTGGAGCGGCAGCTCCTCCCAAGATTGGGGGATTGACAAAATTGCAAGGTTCACATTCGTCGGGAAGTCCATTTCCGTTGTTATCGAGGTTATCATTTCCACCGTGACAAATATCGAATAGATCGACAACACCATCATTATCGGTATCTACCTTATTGCCATAAATGTCAACGATAAATGATTTGTCAAACCACTGTCCGGTAAATCCTGTAATATCTCCTCCGTTGAAAAATTCGACGTTGAAGTCCACATCGGGGGTTCCACTGAGCTGAATATCCTGAGAGAATACACCGGGATTGTCATTGATTAGGTCGACGTAAAAATCAGAGACTTCTACCATATTTCTGAGTCGATGAACGAGTTCTCCCTCTTCATCAAAATAGGATTTGGGGGCCAGGCAGGCTGTCAAAGCCTCTATCGCTCCACAATAGTCTAGCACATTGCCTTCCCCATCAAAACATATCTCCGTATCGCAAGCATCCGGAATGCCGTCGAGATCCGTATCCGCGTAGTCGGGGAAGCCGGGGCATTGATCCAAAGCATCACAAATAAAATCTCCGTCGGAATCTTGTCCTCCATCACCAACACAATTGCAGGAAGTTCCATCGAGGTAGTAGGTATCATTGGTGGTACAAGGATCCCCATCATCACAAGGCATTCCTTCATTGCAAATGATATTACAATTATCGGGAATGCCGTCATTGTTTTCATCAGGCATCTCGTGGTCATCCAACCCTGGACAAACATCTTTTTCATCACAAACCCCATCATTGTCACTGTCTCCACTGTACTCCCCAACACAGACACAGCACTCATTGTATTGATCGTTAATGGTACAAGGATCATAGTCATTACACTCCTGGCCCGGGATACAAAGATAGTCTTGATCAGAGCGTTGAACACAACCATCAGCACAGGTCACGGTCACCGTATAATTGGCTGGATTTTCCGTAATCGGGATTGTAATACTGGAGCTGGTTTCACCGTTTGACCAAAGGTAGCGTGGAGCATCACAATGGCCAGTAATGCCAACGGGTAGCTCGTAAAATTCGCGAAGCCCACAATTTTGTTCAACAAAGTCGACACCGACGATCTGGCCCGCAAAACACATTTGGGCAAATTTATCAAAGGTCACATCGGTTCCAATAATTTCGAGCAAAATGTCTCCGTTGGGAAGTACCGAATAAGAAGCATGACCTCGATAGCTAAACATTTCAAACCAATCGTTCATGTCTTCCACCAAATTGCTCAAGTCAAAACCAGGACAAATGCCACTGACATTATTGCAATACGCAAAGTCGAATACTCCCCCTGGATTGTTTCCTGCTTTGTGATTGAGTTTCAACTTAGTCGTTGAATTGGGAGGATAGTAAGTGATCTTGACGGCAAAGCAACTGGGATCTAGTACTACGGAATAATCACAAACATTAGCGGAGCTAGTGGAAGGGCAAACCAAGATATCAGTGTTGCATTCAGTGATCTCCGGATCACAAGGATCAGGAATGCCATCGCCATCCTCGTCAATGGTATCATCTCCTTCCCCACAAATATCACAGAAATTGGGAATGCCATCACCATCGTAATCGAGCCGATCATCTCCACCCGGACAAATGTCTATTTCATCGCAAACGCCATCTCCATCGCTGTCTCCTTCCGGAGGACAAACGAACTGATCTCTGGGTATACCCTGGCACAAACAGTAGTCCACTCCCGGTGGTGGAGGTAGATTGGGATCAATGTCTGGGTTGATGAGATACACATCATTGAGGGTAAACGCATCTCCATCATCACAGGAGGCTCCCACGACACAAGCATCACAAAAATCAGGAACGCCATCTCCGTCAGTATCTACATTGTCATCTCCACCGGGGCATTGGTCTAAACCGTCACATACGCCATCACCGTCCACATCATCATTGGTACCCATACAAATACAGTCGGAGAGGTAGAGGTCATTGTAGGTACAAGGGTCGCCATCATCGCAAGGCGTTCCGAGTACACAGTCTTCGGCCAAATGGACAATTGGATCAATACAAATGTTATTGGAAAAATCAGAGAGCATTCCGTTCTTGACGCTTCTTATTTTATAGCAATAAGTTCCGGATGGTAGTTGGCATTCGTATTGAGTTCCCTTGACCAAGGTTCCGGAAAAACCTGGAACCAAGGTTTTGAATGTTTCATCGGTAGACACTGTTAATAAATATTGCTCTACGCCTTCGACTTTCGTCCAATTGGCAATAAAAGAATTTGGTAACAGCTTTGATGGATTTAAAGCCACTGGTGGTTCCAATGTTTGATTGATACAATTTTTTAAATGCAAAGGCCACTTTTCACTCCATCCTTCATTGTCGAAAATAGCAACGTTGCGCGCATCAATGGCTCTGATTTGTAGCTCATATTTTTGTCCTGCTTTGAATTCAATACTTTGATTGGTAATTTCTTGAAATAGATTTTTGGTGCTTCCCGAAAATACCAGTTGAGCTTTGGTTTTGGTACCGATCAAATCCGTGATGAGGTGTTGTCTTTGTAGGTTTTGTCGACCCTCCAATTGTTGGATTTGTTTGTCTTGCTCTTTTTGCAACAATTGCTTTTTGGCCGATTGTTGTGCCAAGAAATCGGCTTCCGTATTGGCTTGTTGGACTTGACAGTTTTGTTTTTCCGTGTTGAGTTGAGTCAATACATATTGCTGAACTAAATTTTGTTGACGAGTAAAAAATAGATTTTGCTGAGCGGCGACTTGACTACAGTTGCCATTGTCAAAAGCTGTTTTTCTTTCGGTGATTAATTGCTGGAATTGATCGCGCGTATTTTGTTGTTGGTTTTGGAAGTTTTGACTTTCGCTTTGTTGTACTTGCTCAAAGTCTGTTAGTTGCTGTGTGGCATCGTCATCAAAACGAGCCAAGTCCTCCGCTTGCTGCATGTCAAAGTGGATGGAATCCTGACGGATGATGTCCAATGCTTTTTCCAAACTGCCTTCTCGATTGGTGAGTTTGCTTTCGAGTTGGGCTAGGGCACTACGGTAGTTTTGACGACATTCTTTTTTCAAGTCATTGATGTGCTGTTGGGCATTGTCGAGCTGCGCTTTTCGATCGGATTTGACTTGGTTTTGCTGGTTTTTAAAATCAACAATTCTTTGCTCTAATGCTTCCAGGATTTCTTGCTGATTTTGCTGCGCTTCCGTCACTGCTTGCTCGTACTGCGCTTGGATTTGCGCTTGTACCTGTGCATCCTCCCGAGCATTTTTTCGGTTTTGTACCATTTCTCCTTCTAGTCGAACGAGCAATTCTTGGTGTTTTTGCTTGGCCAATTCGATGGCGAGTTCAATGGTACTGATTTCCTCTTTGATGTTTTTCAGGGCTCGTTTTGCATCCTTTTTCACTCGGTTTTTGAACTGCTCGGCGGCTTGCATACATTCATCCCGCTGGCCTTGTAATGCTGCTTTTTTACTTTCAAAAGTCTGAGCGTAATTTTCGTGATCACTACAAGTTTGGAGGGTGTGGTCTTTCATTTGAGCGAGGAAAGTTTGTCGCTCTTCTGCTTGTAATGCTTGGAAGTTTTCTTTTTGTGCTTTTGCATTTTGGGTAAAGTCTGCTAAATCTTGAGCCTGCTGTGCGGCAAAGTTTTTACTAGCAGTTTGTAGGTATTGATTAAAAGTGGCTTGCTCTTCGGCAATTTGCTGCTCAAACAATTCTGCTGCTAACTGAGGATTGCTTGTACAGTTGTCGGTAATATTTTGTAAGTTTTGATTAAACTGGTCTTGTGCTTGTGCTTGCTGATTTTCTAAAGCACTTTGCTGATCTAACAAATGGCCCAGACATTCTTGGTAAGATTGTCGGACCTGCGTTTGGAATTGCTCGAAAGCCAGTTGTTGTTGCTGCTCGAAATATTGTACTTGTCGATTTTGCTGGTCGACAAAGCGGTTTTTAGTTTGTAAAAGTTCGTTTTGTAAGCTATGGTATTGTGGGGTATTTTTAGGCGCTAGTCCCACTTGCCAGATGTAATAATGATAGTCGACGTCTAAATCATATTGATGTTGGTTGTCCCATAAAGCAGTAAAAGCTCCATCGACGATACAGTTGTCGTCTTCATCGGGATAGATGATTTTAGGAGCGGGCAATCGGAGGATATCACAGATGCCATCCTCATTGGGATCGTGATAGGGAATGCCTTTGCAATCGCAGTTGGCACTGATGCGGTCATTATAAGTACAGGCCAGTCCATCGTCGCAGGACTCGCCGG
>JBCCSR010000349.1:0-5936 GCA_039199865.1 Bacteroidota bacterium | reverse complement strand
TTAAAAATATCAAAAAAATTACGTAAATTTTTGAAAATTTTAGGCTTGGCGTGACACAACAAAAAAATAGCCTCTCGTGAGGCCAGCTCAGTTCGATTCCTCTTTATAGTTATCGAACGGTCTTTTCCGATGCTCATGCGATCGTTCAAACATCTAGATATATGGCGCTTTTTTTATCTATGTCCAATCCTTTTTCGACTGGTGTTTGGTCCAGCCATCGAAGGGTCAGCCAATGGTTTTTTTTGAGCGTTCTGGCCCAATCAATGACTGAATGGAACGCCAATATTTTTTGAAAAGTACTTCGTTACTTTTCCGACTAAGTTGAATGACGGGAGTATTGGCTCGGGTCAAGCCATAGAGGTAGGGAGCGATCATCATCTCACCGTGGGGTTCTGTTCCATCGACGATAGAAGCGTGATAATAGGGAATGTGATCGTATTGAAACAATTGAATTTTACCTTTGAAATTGAGTCGATTGAGTTGGTCAAACTCCCGTCCCAATTCTTTGGCAATTTTAGGAATAGAATCGATGATGTCTTTTTCGAAAGGTTGGACAACGCTTCGGTCGTCTACATATCTTTTGGCCATATTGCCTTGTGGATCCAGGACATAACATTTGAAATTGACGCCTGCTTCCAACAGTTCCTTTAAGGGTTGAATGAAAGCACTTTCTCTTTGGTCTTTGAAATGGTTTTTAAAGTTTCCCAAACGAATCCCAATCTCAATAACTTCGTACTTGGCCTTTTGGTAAAAATGAATGATTTCGTGTACATTTTGACGACCGTCGTGAATGAGATAACCCCGCTTTTTGAGGTACATGGATTTATTCGTTCTCGGATCAATGATATTGATCTTTCGGGGTTGGCAATCAGCCTTAGGGATTTTGACGAATTTCCTTTTTCTTTCGTTGAATCGGAGGCAATGCTCCTTCTCAATTAATTCGAGTAACCCCTTGGCTACTTTCCGTTTCAGTTTTTGGCTAACTGGCCGTTTTTCATGCCGTAAATTACTAATACTTGCTCTACTCACATTTACGCCTAGTGTGTTTAACTTTTCACATATTTCTTTTTGGGAGTAGTAATCCTCATTTAGTAGCATAAATAACGCCTTTTGAACAACTAATTGGTTCAATTTAGACTTATTCATTGTCAAATTTTCAATATAGTCCTAAAAATATTTTTTGCTGAATGATTTGCGGAAATCATCTACCTTGACCGGATGGTGTTCAATCATAGTATTACAGCATAGTTTTTCTTATACAAGTAAATATAAATAATTTGTTAAAAACTGCCGAGGCAATTTAAAGCATTTCCAAAGGTACATGGGTTTGATTATTTGAATGGTACAGTCCCTTATTTTGCAAAAAGAAAATTGACTCAAATACAAATTATTAGGTACGCCTCCTTTCTTAAAGTTCAAAGTCGTTCCTTATCTTGAGTGTACATTTTTAAAATACTATGCCATGCAATATTTAATCAAAATCTTACTCTCGGCGATTCTGGTCACTGCGATTTCTGAGGTTGCCAAAAGGAGTAGTTTCTGGGGCGCTGTTTTGGCTTCGCTACCTTTTCTCTCTATCCTAGCGTTTATTTTTCTTTACACAGAGACGAAAGACGTTCAAAAAATCAGTGCACTTTCAACCGATATTTTTTGGCTAGTGATTCCTTCTTTAGCTCTTTTCCTTACCCTTCCATTCTTACTCAAAAAGGGAATTGGATTTTATCCCGCACTAGGTATCTCTTGCCTATTGACAGTTGGCGCCTATTTTCTCATGAACATGGCTTTACAAAAATTGGGCTGATGATGTGGAAGGGCCTTTCTCTGCAAGCAACTGCAAAGAAAGGCCCCTCTCTTTATTTTTTAGATGAATAGAATACAAAAAGTGCAGTTTTCCCAAAAAGTCATAGAAATGTCTTTATTTACTTGGGCTAACTTCTGTCAAAGATAAAGCATTTCTCCAAATAAAACAACTACTCAATTGAAACACGTGTACACATTACACCATACATATTCCCTACAGGTCTCCTAACTTATTCGGGAAATAGCGAAGGGTCAAGATCAGGGATTATTTTCAGTGTATGTTGTGGTATCGTTTCTTCAAAATTTCGTCTGGAAGTACCCAACCGTACATTCTCCAGAAAGCATGGCCCTTTTTACAGTAGAGGAAATGATCGTCATCCGTCTCCAATACTCGAAAATAGGTAGCGCATTCTTCTGGATTCCAAGCGTCTTTTCCAAAAAGGACCCGATCTTGGTATTTTTCAAAAAACCAATTGACCATTCGAAGCTGACGCCCCGCCCCAATTCAGCAATCACAGCCCCCATTGCTACGCGCATGTTGGACATCTCCTCCAGTAATTCTCCCAGCCGTCTTAAGTTGTTGGCATGCCAGCCCAGGTGAGCATTGAGTCATATGCCTGACGATTGGACTCATATCCATCCGCTATTGATGGCTATGCACATCATGAATGGATACTTTGTTCGCTCTATCCTTATCGCAAAAACGGCAAGTAAACCCTTGATTCGGTGCCTTACTTGCCGTTTTTGACGCTTGAGCTAAATTTGTGTATTCTATTCAAATGTTGCCAAGACCCGAGTGGTCATTGGGGTCATCCCATTTGGAAATGCGCCAACTTTGCTCGATCGAGCAGGAACGGTAGGGTCACAAATTAAGTACTGTTTCCCTTTGTGCTCAAAAAGTCGATCAGCTTCCTCCGCCCATTCCACTCCGATGGTCATATCATTATTGTAGTGGGTCAGAATGACCATGGGCAAATCCAAAAGATCCTTGATCAGATTGTACAACAATGCGCAACGGTCTTCATGGTCGGAATATTCGCTAAAGAACAATTGCTCGGCATACATCGGATGGTCGTCATCGTGAACGGCCCAGTCCGACTTGAGGGTAAAACTTCTTCGGGTAAAGGATACCAATATTTCTAATGCCTCCCGAGTGGTCTTGCCCTCAATTAGGGTTTGGAGCTGTGGATACAAACTTTCCTTTAGTGTCGTAGAAATAGTCGTCGTGGCATAGCCTACATCCGATAATTTGGGATAGGTTTTCAATAATTCCGCATAAGCGCGATCTGCTTTTACCATCCAATTGAATTCCTGGTCATGCCAATCAAAGGCAATTGTTTTTTCGACCGGTTCGGCCTCCATTTTGGGTGCCTCCGTGAGCCTAAACTGAAAGCCTTTCCCTTTTTCGTTGGCAATAAAATCAGCTTTGTACAAATCGATTCTTCGCGTATCGTACTGTAAATCAATGCTGGTCAGGTTGATAAAATGCTTGGCTCCATCTTTAAAGGAGGGAGCGGCGTTGCTCATTTCTTCTAGCGTAAAGGCATAAATAAAGGGATCTCCTCCTTTGGTCACTGCAAGTCGGGCATCGTACCCCATTTTGTTGAACAAAAACCAGGTGATCAACCCTTGATGGAGTCGGTCTTTTTTTCCGATCACCTCGGCAGCCGCTTTGTTGACCATTTGATAAAAAAACCAATCAGGCAGTTGTAGAGATTCACGGGTTTGCTCCAAGCACTGCATCAACACTTGATACGGTGCCTTTGCCATTCTCTGATAAAACCGTTTGAAACACTTCTTTTTCAAACAAATATCATCCTTAAATACCATTCCCGGATCGTACTGAACCGAAATTTTATGGGACATAAATTGAAAGGAAGTGGAAACTAAGTCACTATTGTTGGCCCAGCCCGAGGTCGCCAGGAGGCATACGAATAGTAGTACATTAAATAGTCTAAATGCATTCATGCTCACGAGATTTTTGGGAATAAATAAAAAGGGAGGGGAATCAGACAAGAGGTGCAAAAAAGATGCCTTATTTAGAAAATGAAAGCTCCGCGGAAGTGAGCAGTGTCCCTCCAAGAGGAAGGAAAAGGAGGAGAATCAGACATCAGAAGCCATGGTCGCCATCAGAAAATTGGTACTGAGCTTGCTTCGACAAAAGGATGGATCGCTTGAAACAAAGGGGAGCCCGACCTTTTGGACAATAGTAGATGAAGTGAGCAAAACGAACCTGTTATTATTGCAAGGAGCCAGATTGTTCCTCCGGCATGATATCATTTGATGTATGTCCGAGAAGAAACCATCTGGCTCCTGACTTAAAATCACCAAGGCAATCAATTCCTCGATTTACTTATTACCTGCTTTTTCCATTTGCTTCGCTTTAGATTTTGACTTTGATTTGCCTTTTGGATGGACGAGCTTCATTTCTTCAATCAAATGGCCTGCCCCCGCAAATTTATCCACAATAAAAAGCATGTAGCGAATATCCACCATGATGTTGCGACAAATGCGTTTGTCATAATTGATATCACTCATCGTTCCCTCCCAAACTCGATCGAAATTCAGTCCAATCAAATTGCCATGTGCATCAATAGCTGGACTACCGGAGTTGCCACCAGTGGTGTGATTGGAGCCCAAAAAGCAAATGGGCATTTTTCCGCTATCGTCTGCGTATTGACCGTAGTCCTTTTGATCGTGCAAAGTCCGTAGCCGGTTGGGCACATCAAATTCATAGTCTCCTGGTTTGTATTTTTCCATTACCCCATCCAGATAAGTAACGGGCTGATAAGTGACGGCATCCCGAGGTTCATAACCATTAACTTGGCCGTAAGTTACCCGCATGGTAGAATTGGCATCGGGGAAAAAGTTTTTCTCTGGAAAAACTTCCATCAGCCCTTCCATGTACAGGCGCTGCAATTCGTTGATTTCTTCTTGAATGCTATTGTACTGTACCGATGTTGATTGATCATAAGCGGTTTTAAGCTCATTGACAAAGCCGTAGAAAGGATCTTTTTGCAAAGCACTGATGACCGACTCCGTATTGTCCTTGTTGAGCAAGTTCATTAACTTAAGCTTGTCTAAAATTAAGGTATTGGTATACAATTGATTGGCCATGGCGCCAAAGTCTTTGGTTCCTCGTTGGAACATCCAAGTACGGATGGGCTTTACTGCATCGGGAACCACGCCTTCACCGTGCGCATACATGTCCATCAAAGCTGCAAAAACCTGTTGGTCCAAGGGAGCTTGATAGTCTTTGAAAAAACCTTCAAGAAAATTCAAGAGTCGATTCTTGTAGGCTTGATAACCTGCCTCTCCATTTTCTTCATAGGTCTGTACCAAGCGATTGAGTAAGGTCGCTACGCGCATGCCTTCTACATTTCTTCCGGCCACCTCACCGTAGTAATCCCGAGTGATGGCGTAGGGCCGACGCTCCTCGTAGAGCTCCTCAAAGCCACTAATGATCCGCCCGTATTTTTTCTTCCAATCCTCGCGACTGTAGACCCGACGCTGAAACTCACTTTCCAGTAATTCTTTTTTTAAAATCGCATTGGTCGACAATAAACCTTGATTTTCACCAATCCATTTTTTCCAGTAATTGGCAATTCTGGCGTATTTGGAAGCGTACTGAATCCGCGTTTGTTCATCAGAACGCATCGCAGCGTCCAAGATTTTGAGTGCTCGATCTCGGATGGCAATCTTCGGAGGATTGAGATCTTCTACCAATTGCTCTACGGCAAACATCGGCAAATACTGATTGGTACGTCCCGGGAAACCGAAAACTAGAGTAAAATCCCCCTCTTCCACTCCATCCAAAGAAATAGGTAAGAAATGCTTGGGTTTGAAGGGGACGTTGTCCTCGGAATACTCCGCGGGCATGTTGTCTTTCCCCGCATAAATTCGGAACAAAGAAAAATCGCCCGTATGCCGAGGCCACTCCCAGTTGTCTGTATCCGCTCCAAATTTTCCGATAGACTCTGGTGGCGCACCAACCAAGCGAACATCCGTGTAAGTCATCGTGACAAACATGAAGTACTGATTGCCTTTGAAAAAAGGGCGAATGATCAAGTCTTCGTGCTCTTTGATTGGAGCATTTGACTCCAGTGCAGCTATATTTTTATCGACAATGGCTTGTC
>JBCCSR010000348.1:0-5940 GCA_039199865.1 Bacteroidota bacterium | reverse complement strand
GGCAATTTACCAAAGAAGATGCACGAGTAAAGTTGAAAAAACTTTACCCGTCATTTTAAAATTGGTCGAACACTAGTATACAAATACAAAAAGGCCAGCACTCCTTTGTGCTGACCTCTTTCGTGTGGATTGCTACTGCTTTATACCAATCGATTGGTCTATTATAGAACGCGCGCTTTATTCCACGACTAATTTACCGCTGCCCAACAAGCCACTGGTGTTCTCAATACTGTAAAAATACATGCCAGGAGGCAAATCGTTTTTATGCAATTCATAGTTGGTTCCGGAAAAAGTGTGCCGACGAATCAACCGGCCATGAAGATCAATCAAGGAAAAAGTCAAATTTTGTGTTGCTTCAGCTTCAATGGTAAAAGTCGTGGAGGCTTGGAATGGGTTGGGAAAGACTTTGACTTTATCAAGGGGCGATTGCTCGGGATCATCAACGTCTGATATCAAGTCTTCACCAACGGTATTTAAGGTAGTATTGGTTAGAATTGGGGCATTGAAATCGAAGTAGATCCCTGCGTAATTGTGAATTTGTGTACCAATCGGTAGGTCTGTCTGTTGTGCAATTTTAAAACTGATAAAACCATTGGAGCCTTCGAGATTGGTCGTACTATCTGGCAATAATATATTGTCAAACTCAAACCTCAAACTTCTACCATTGCTAATGCTCCAAGTGTAGGGATGACTCGCCGCTCCAATTCGAATGGTACTCAAATCTAGATGGGGAGAAATGGGATCGACGATCACTACTTTGAAAGCCGTATCTGTACCCGTATTTTGAAAACGAATGAGGTATTCCAGATCGGTATTTTCACGAATAAAATTGCCCGTTCCATAGCCCAGTGGAAAGCCTTGCTTGTCATTGGGATCGTAAGAGTTGGTAATGGTGCGACAATCAATATCGACGAAGGGATCATTGTCATTTTGATTGAAAACATTGATATAGCCCAAGCTGAGTCCTCCCGCTGCGCTGCTTCCGCAAGCTTCTACCGAAACGCTCGGCATGCTATTGCCCGGGTGAAAAGGCTCTTGTTCTGCTTCCAAGCGGAAAGTTGCCCCCGTGGCTTCCACCATTACTTCCTGAGAAGCCCCCTGGCCCAATTGGAAATTGCCAATACTCAAAATGACTTCATCCTCAACGACAATGTATTCCAAAGCGTTGGCCATATTGCCCAATCCGACATTTGTAATGGTAAAGCGAACGGAATCTCCAAGACATTCGGCCCCCACTTCGATGCTGGCCCCAGACCAAGCGGTAGTATTCTCCAGGCAGAGGGAATCCGGATAAATATGTGCTTCGATACAGGGCGTCAGTCCCGTCAAGACTTCAAGCGAATCACAATTAAAACTGGTGTAGACCACAAAGCCATCCTGAGTGCCAAGGGGAATGTTTCCCAGATCAAAAGTTACCAGATTGTTGACCTGGCTGACAATGTCGATGCTGGCAGAGTCAATCCTGAAATAGGGTTCAAAGCTCAGTTCGACGTAAGCATCTTCCGCATCGATCGTTCCCCCGAAATTGGAATAATTGACATAGACTCGATTGCTCATACAAGGCCGTAGGCGAGGTACCGACACATCAACTTCCAAATATGGGCAGTCCACCACAGATTGAGCGGTAAAGTCTTGGATGGTAATGGTATCGGCCTCGGTGATGGATACGCTGGTCCCATTATTACAAATGCTCCAATAATTGGAATAGGGAAAGACATTGAGCGTATAGTCGCCAGTATCGAGGTCAATATTGTAACGGGCATCGCTTTGTAGGGTACCGTAGTAGTCGGTGGTTCCATCCGCTAAGATGAGGTATTGCTCCAGAGGAAATTCGTCTACATCGTTCAAACAGTCGTCGTTTTCATCAATGAGGATTTGCCCTTCAATCAATTGGCCATAAGCGGAGCCCAAGCTATTGGTTTTTACCAGGATACTCTGCCAAGTTCCAGCGGTATTAACGTGACAGCTAATTAAAAAGCCGCCATCATTTGTTGAAATCATGGTACCATCACTGATTTGTTGACCGATTTCAATTCTTCTGGTCCAAATCGTGTTGTTGTTTTCGTCTACTTTCTTTAGCGCAATTGCCTGTGAACCAGTGGTGGTAATCACCCCCATTGATACGTAATGATTGTCGATGCTACGAAGGATGGTTCGAGGCTGATAGTTTTCATTTCCTCCGATGTTGGGATGTTCCCAGAGTACATTTCCATCGCCGTCCAGTCTTTTGAGGAAACCGATATTATTGGTTCCCGCTACCACACCTCCTTCGACCGGATGAGGCGCATAAGAATTGAGTGCTCCTCCGGTAATCGGGCCGTTGCTTCCGTTGACTAAATCGGTATACCAAAGTACATTGCCGTCGGGATTTACTTTCATGGCTTCTTCGAAACTACCGTTGACGATAATCAAAGCATTTCCGTCAGCTTCGGTGAAGATTTCTTTGTATCCACTGGCCCAGGGATTGAAGCCCAGGTTTTTTTCCCAGAGGAGATCGCCAGTACTGGTTGTTTTCATCAAATAATGTCCATTGCTCGTACTTATTCCATCTCCACCAATGATGGCCAGAAGACTTCCATCGTGCAGTTCAGTGAAGTCGTAAAAAAATTGATTGAAGACGCTGGTATCTTGCTCTTGATAGGTTTGGCTCCAAAGTAGATTGCTTGAAGCATCATATTTTTGGAGCATTACTTTGGCCAAATTTTCCTCGATGAGATAACCCCGAAGGAAAAAACCACCATCCAAAGCGGGTTTTAAATGAAGCGGAAAAACATTTTCAAAGGTATCTCGCCACATCTCTTGGCCCAAAGCATCGACCTTTCGCAAAAAGTAAAGGTCAAAAACAGTAGATCCAGAGGCCATGATGTATCCCCCATCAAGTGTTTGGGCCATCCCGCTAATGAACTGCGAATGATCGTCTTCATAGTTTTGAATCCAGGTTTCCTGTGCGGATACAATAGGGCTATAGACTAGCCAAGCCAGTACAAGCATTATCTGCTGTATTCTTTTCATAGCTCTGATTTTTATGATTTCTGATGTCATGATTTTTATTTTAGGTGCTTCTGTTCTCAAAAATCCGATAAATGCCCCTAAGGAACAAAGACAGAAATCGTAAATTGTCGAATTGGCTCTGGTTTTGTTTCGGTTAATGTGTTATTTTACAGGGATTTAAAAAGTGAATTGTCGGAGAAATTGTAATTTTCATCATGAATAATAGTGTTCTTTTAACGGTTTTGGATCGATTAAATAGCACAGAAATTCGCCAGCTTAGCAAATTTTTACGCTCTCCCTATTTCAATCAACGCGAAGATGTGGTCTTGCTCTTTGATTATATTCAGGAGTGTCGGGCTTTGAAAATTGAGCGATTGGATAAAAAAAAGGCTTTTCAAAAAGTCTATCCCCAGGCAACCTATCAAGATGCTAAGATTCGGCATTTGATGTCTTATTTGTTGCAGTTGGTCAAAGATTTTTTGGTACAGGAAAATGATGTAGATGATGTCGTGTCGAAGAAAATACATCTCTGTCAGGCTTTACGGAAAAAAGGCTTGAATCGATTGTTTGAAAAAGAATGGAAAAAGACCCACGCGCTGCAAGACCAACAAGCCTACCGAAATACGCATTTTTACTACAACAATTACAAATTGTATCTCGAACGATCCGAGTATTTGCATCAACACCAACGGACAGGGGAGATGAATTTGCAGGAAGTGACGGATGAGCTGACCACGTTTTACATTGCCGATTTGCTTCGACAAAGTTGTTCAGTACTGGCGCATCAATCCTTGTCTCCACAGCATTACGATTTGAAATTGGTGGAACCCGTTCTCCAATTGGTGGACAGTGGCGGTTTGAGAGACATTCCCGCCATTTCCATTTATTATCATTGTTATCGCGCATTGAAGGATTTGAACAATGAAGCCGATTTTTACGCTCTGCCTCCATTGATCAAAGCCAACTGGCAACAGTTTCCCAATCATGAAATTAGAGATATTTTGCTCTTGGCCATCAATTATTGTATCCAAAAACTCAATAGTGGGGAGCGCAAGTTCATTCGAGAAGCCTTTGAGTTGTACCGCTTTGGTTTGGCGCATCAAATTGTTTTACGGCATGGTGTCCTTTCTTTGTATACCTACAAGAATGTATTGAAATTGGGCTTGGCTTTGCAGGAATACGATTGGGTGGAGGCCTACCTTGAAGCGTTCAAGCAGTATTTACATCCTGAACAAAGGGAAAACAATTATCTCCACAATTTGGCCGTCTTTTATTTTAGTAAGCGAGATTATGCCAAAGCCATGTCTTTATTGCAGCAGGTAACTTTCCAAGACAAACTACACGAGTTGGATGCGCGCCGCATGCTCTTGCGCATGTATTATGAGTTACAAGAATTCGATGCCTTGGAGTCGCTACTAGAAAGTTTTCAAACCTACATTCGTCGACAAAAAAACATTGGTTATCACCAGGAAAATTACATCAATCTCATTCGGATTATGAAGAAAATGCTACGGACGAATTTGGACAACAAAACCAATCAGGCGGCCATTCTCCAAGCCATTCACACCACTAAGGCACTTGCAGAAAGAGGATGGCTACTGGAGCAGTTGAACGGATAAGCCGGCTTGTCCAATAGGCTTTTCTCCTTGTCAATGCAACCTTCTTTTGGGTAGACTGTCATTTCAATAAAAACTAAAATGATGCGATCAACCACCCTTACTCCGCTTGTTTTTCCCAAACAAGTTACCCCTTCTGTTTTCGTCCTTTTCCTTCTCCTTTGCGGCATTTTATCCGAGCCAATCACTGCGGCCAACAGTCCGTTGGGCTATGCTTATCCCGTAGCGCCTTTACAAATTGATGGCGACCTTTCCGATTGGCCCAAAAGTATTCCCAGTTATGCTTTGGATCAAATCCCCTTTGGCCAAGCGGTGAAAGACGGTGCGGATTTCAAGGCCCATTTTCAGGTAGCGTATAATCTAGACCAACAATTTTTGTACGTTGCAATGACTGTGATGGATGACGTACACTATGTTGATAACAGCGAAAATGCGGGTTGGAACAATCAAGATATTCACAACCTCTACATCGATCGCAAACATTTATACAGTGGTTCTGGGGTCAATTTATTTGTCTACAATGAGCAGTTCAAAGAAATCGTCAATGCCAGTACGAGTTGGGATCCCGATGCCAAAAAGGCAGATTGGAAAAGCGTTGTGGTAAAGGCTAAATGTAGCAATAATACCTGTGTTTACGAATGGCAAATTCACCTGCCCGGCGATTTGACTCCCGGTAAAACCATCGGGATCGATCATGTCGTTACGGATAGAGATCCAGAACACGAGGACAGTAATTTTCTGTCTTGGAGTAGTGGGGGTGGAAAAAGCCGAGCGCCAGGAAGACTGGGTGATGTATTGTTGATGAAAGCCAAAGACAACTTGGGCACCCTGAATGGTCAATTGCGTTGGAAGGATGCGTCCATTAAAGGACATACGGGTAAGATCAAATTGACTTCCGTTAGCGATCCTGCTTGTTGGACGGTTGCGGAAGTAGACTCTACGGGGCGCTACACGCTTCAGTTGCCAGAAGGAAAATATCAAGTTGCCCCTTATTGGCACATCTACTACGAAGAGGAAAGAGAACATCGCATGGATGATCAAAAAGACATGGTGAATGTTTTGGTCAGAGCCAATGCACAAGTAGAAGCTCCCGTTTTGCATCTTTCCAGCTTACCGATTCCTAACAAGATTCCTACTAAAGGAATTCTTCACGACTTAAATGAGCAACGCATTGCCGAGCTGGACCAGTTTATTGTAGATTACCAGCAGTATTACGAAATCCCCGGCGTTTCCCTGGCATTGATCAAAGACGGGAAAGTCGTTTATCACCAGACCTACGGAACCAAAAATAGTTTTACCAACGAACCAGTGGATGATAAAACGTTGTTTGAGG
>JBCCSR010000347.1:0-5946 GCA_039199865.1 Bacteroidota bacterium | reverse complement strand
GGAAATCATAGGGTAGCTGTCCTCCTTTTTTGGAAAACTTCACGCTCACTTGATTCGCTCCCATCTTGAGATAGCGCCCTAAATCAGAAAAAGTTAAAGTTCCATTCTGCTCGCGTTCGAGTTGTTCTTTCAGGACTCGCTTTCCGTTGATGGACAATTGCACCTCCCCTGCTCTCCACTGATTCGCTTTAAATTTTGCGGCAGCAACCAGGGCCTTCATTGCCGATACGGTAGACTGAGTAGAACCGAAACCGTATTGACTTTTGGCTCCTTGGATAAAACGTATTGCCGCCTCCAAACGATCCAAGCCCTCTTGAGCTTTTAAAATGGCGAGAGCAACCAAAGCCGTCGTTTCGATCTTCAAACTCTGTCCTCTGGATTGCGTCATAGAATACCTTAACCCAGTCCAATGACCGTCCGTCGTTTGTAAGGGCAAAAGGATGTCCATTAATGTCTCTGCACGTTTGTCGTTGGCCAAATACAGGGCGTTGGCCATCAGGGCCAAAACATAAGGATCTTTAGAGGCCAAAGCGTCAGCATAAGATTTGTCGATTTCTCGGTCCAACTCATCGGCCATCCCTGCCTCAAACAAAGCCCATACGATGTAGGCATCGGCAATAGCGTGATCGCGATCCCAGGTATGCAAAAAATGATCATTCATTTGCCAACTTCCCTTCCCATCCCGCCGCGACAGTAACCATCTTGAATTGCGTTCTAACATCTCCAAATCTACCGGAAAAACGGCTTTCATATCGACAAACTGCAACAAACCATAGGCGGTTAAGGCTTCATGCGCAGGAGCTTCGCCATACCAGTCAAAACCTCCCCCCTTAACTTCAAAGCCAGTCAGCCGATGATAGCCTTTGCGCAAATAATTCATTGCCCTTTTCTGAATATCTTTACGAATGGCTTGCGTCGATTCCAAATAATCAAGTACCAAGACATTGGGATAATTGGCACTAGAAGTTTGTTCGAAACAACCCGAGGGCTGACGGAGCATTCTCTCCATCCCAGCCATCAAATCACCAGATAAGTCGGCATGCACTTGAAAGCTGGCCGATACGCTTCCCTCAATGGGTTCTTTTAAGTCGATAGAGAAAACCTGCTCTTGCTCCACTCCCGAATAAATAGCTTCCACTGGAAAACCTCTGGGAACAATTTGGATCGACTGCTGAAAAGCATCGGCATAACCTTCCGCTCGAAAGTTGACATCCAATTGAGCGTCCATGGTCTGAGTTGCCTCAACCAATAAGGGAAGATAAATGGTTTTGCTTTCTCCTGCGGCCAATTTTTGCTGCGTCGGTATCTCTTTTTGCAATTGGAAAGCATCGGGAATTTGAACGGTCAAATGACCTTCGATTGCCTGACTCGTATGATTAGATAAGATCAGAGGAAGGGTCATGGCATCGCCACTCAATACGCGATGAGGGACTTTGACATCCATTCCAAAGGGCAATTGACTGTAAAAGAAATGCGCTTTTCGTCCAATACTACCATCCGAGGTCAAGCCTTCAAGTGTTGCTCGAAAGGTGGTCATTTCATCCGAAGTAAAAAATTCCAGTTCTGCTCGTCCGTTTCGATCAATATTCACCTCGGGGTTCCAATAGACGGTCGGACGAAAATCATCGCGACTTATTTTGGTCTTGGTACTTTGTGCTTCGTATTTTGGTTGGTAAAACTGTCGAGCCCGATAATACCCTTTACGGAAATTGAGGGCATAGATTTGCTCTGCGTTCATCTCCGCGGTCTGCAAGCGTTCCGGTCCTTCGCTGCGGATGGCGCTTTCGGCCATTCTCTTGGCTTCCTCCCAATTCATCGAGCCTTCCCCTTCCCTGCTTGTCTTCATTGCCTGCTTTCGCTTGTTTTGAGCGTCTACCTTAGTAGTCACGCGAACACCATCCAGATAATAATCGATTGGGTAAGATCTAGATCCTCGAATCGTAACTTGATCCCCTTCATCCGCACTGACCAAACCAGCAGTGGTGGCAGCGATGGTAGCAATGTCGCGCTGAGGTAAAGTTTTTACTCTTCCAGAAGTGATTACAGCTCCGGTAGTCGTATTGTCTTGCTCGATTAAAGGAACTTTGTATTCCGCAACGATGACCTCACTGAGAGATATCGCACTCACATCCATGGCGATGTCATCCAACCGAGTTACCGAACCCTCTGTGTAACAAGTGATGGTTTCCATTTCGTAACCAATGTAGGCCACCTGTAAATTATATTCTCCCTGAGGAAGATAATGGAAGGCATAATTGCCATCGAAATCCGTTAGGGTTCCCGTAGCTGTCCCTTCGATATAAACGGTAGCACCAATCAGGGCTTCCCCACTCTCTTTATCGGTTACTTTCCCTCTTATCGAGTAAGTGCCCAACCCAGCAATATCCAAGTTTTCACTGTAGCTTTTGTGCAACTGTATTCGTTTTCCTTCTTGATAACGGGTGACTTCAAATTGTCGATGTAAATCTTCTTTCTGAACGACAACATCCACATTTCCATCGTAAAAAGTGAGACCCCGAATTTCAAAAGATCCATCTGCTTGACTAAAAGTTTGAATATCCGTTCCCTGTACTTTGACCAATGCATCGGCCAGGGGTTGACGGCGTTCATCCAATACAATACCACTGACCAAAGCGCTTTCGGCTTGATGCTGAATCGCCATCAAAGGAGTATCTTCCATTTGTTGCCAACCAAAACACCGCCATCCCTGGGTCAGCATTAAATAGTCGAGCGCAAGTACTTGGTCTTTTTGGGGATGCTTGGTGGAATCATCAAAGTAAAAATTGGGCTCAACGACTTTCCCTTGCAGGTCGGACTCCAAAAGAAGATAGGCCAAAATATTGCCTTGTTTGTCATCCGCGTGAGTCAGCAAATTATCGGAGACCACCGCGAGGGAAAACTGTCCGGGCATTGGAATGCCTCTTTCATCTTTGACCTCCACAGTCATCTTCACTTTTTCTCTTGGCTGATATTGTTCCTTATCGGTTTGAATAGCGATGTCCAAACGACGATTGGGGTGAAGAAAAACCAAGCGTTCTGCTCTGGGAATTTCTTTATTATCAAACAAGGTGACCTGTGCAATGCCAATTGGCATTTGATCGACGGGAATGCGTATAGACTGGGTGCCCACTTCGGCTTGTAGACTGCGGCTATGGTAAATTTGTCCTCGCGTATGAACAACTAGGTAAAGTTCCTCTGCCACCGTACTGTTTACTTTTACTGCCAACTGATCCTCTCCTAGCATTTCGACCTGAAGTCCATACCCTTTAGATAAAGCTTTGGGCGCGGCATAGTCTTGCTCAATATTTTTGGGCCGATTGATCCGAGCAAAATAGTGTTCTCCCTCTTGAGGAACAAAATCAAAAGCGCCCATGCCCTGGTGATAGCTGCGAAATTGGGCCACCTGTTCTCCCTTGCTGTTAAAAACTGCTCCTTCTACATCTGCAGGTTCCCCAAATTCATTGAGGGCTTTAAAGGCCACTTTAGCGGGAAATCCACTCAACAATTCTCCTCCTTCCGGTAAAAATTGCAAATCAATAGTATTGAGTACAATTGGAATCGAACGGGCAATAGATTCGTTTTGTCCTCTGTACTCAATAACGACGTTCAACAATCCATCTTTGGTCGTCAAATCCGGGGGCAAACGAAAACGCAATGGTGCTTTTCCCTGTTTATCTGTCTTTCCTTGGTCACTGCTCAGCAATTGACCATCCAACATGGCAGCAAAGCGAAAAGCATGTTTTGACAATGCTTTGTTGTCCAACCCTTTCAGATCTATCTCGGCTTCTACTTCATCTCCCGGACCATAGGCTTCCCGAACAAAGTCGAGTTCCATTCGAAGTTTAGGGATAATGCTATTTTGTACTTGGATGGTTCTTTCAAAAAATTGCTCTTGGTTCTTTTGCCAATTGGTGTAGGCTTTGACCGTGTACTGTCCCCCCACAGCATCCGAAGGAAGTAGAAAATCACCCTTGGCTTGCCCTTTTTGGGCCACCAAAGTCAGACTCCTCAAATTGGCGCCATTGGGTCCATTCAATTCTACGTAGACAATCTCGCTTCCCTTACTGGCTTTTAGCGAATTGGCATCTCTTAAAAAGGCATTGAACCACAGGGATTCTCCGGGTCGAAACCAAGTACGATCCAATTGCAAATAGACCTTTTCGGGACGATAATGCTGATTGTGCGCGGCCAATTGTCGACTCAAACTTTGGAAAAACAAGCTGTCTTTGGAGGCCAGTGCATTGGAACGAGACAACTGTATTGGAGGATCTTCTAGTTTTTCTTTTGCAATCGTTTGAAGTTTTACTTGGCTTGGCCGAGACTTTCTTGCGGTCCCATTTTGATCTTCGGGGCCCAGTAAATCTGTTTTTTCTGCTTCTGGCAGAGTGTTTGGTGCCAACTCTGCTTGCGCGATTTTCTTTTTTGCTGTCTCCTCGGATAAGTCATTAGATCTTGTAGTTTTTTTCGTCGTTACTTGCAGTGGATCGCTAAGGTCCAATGTCTGTTGTGGAATTGGATGGGCTTTTGTTGCCTCCTTCAATTCCGTAGTACTTGGATTGGGTTCGGCTTGCGTCAGCTTTACATTTTCCGGTGTCAATGTTTGGACACCTAGGTAAAGGATAATCAACAGTAGAATCATAATTGTAAAGTTTCTGAAATTAAACAAATGATTGCTACGAGTTGGTGGAGCAGGACGGTCCATCAATTGCTCCATTTTATCCCATGCATGGTCAGAAAAGTCGAACTCGTAATCCTCGACTTTCTTTTTTATTTTTTGATCAATATGTTTTTTTGACGGTTTCATGACCTCATCTTACTTCGATGGTAATTTTTTTTTAAATCCTCTCTGAGCATTTTACGGGCTTCGGCCAAATGCCATTTTGAGGTGTTGAGATTGATTTCCAACATTTCTGCAATTTCTCGATGTTTGTAGCCATCAATTACGTAGAGTGAAAAGACGGCTCTCGACGTAGCGGGTAACTGTTGAATAGTCCGGTACAAATCCTCGGCGTATAATCGGTCGATCGCTTCGGCACCAATACTTTGATCTCTTTGGACGTTAAAGTCCATCACCTCTCGATAATGGGTATGTCGACGAACGTAGTCGATGGCAGTATTAAAAACAATTCGGGCGATCCATCCACTGAATGACCCCGTGGGTTGATATTTGTGAATGGAATGGAACACTTTTAAAAAGGCACGATTGAGTACATCATCTGCTTCTGACCTTTGGCCAGTGTAGCGCATACTGATTCCCAACATTTTACCATAGTAGCGTTGATACAGGTATTTCTGCGCCAGCCTATTTTGCTGTCGACAACCTTTGATCAATTCTTCGTCCGTACTATGGATGGAATAATTCATTGAACGAGTAAAATTAATGATGTACTTGCTTCTGTATTTACACTTCTATAAACAACAACGAGTGAGCATTCCAAAATGGTTGGTAAATCAGGAAAAATGATTCAATTTTATGGACACCTAAGGAAAATAAGCTCTTTAGAAGGGGATGAATTGGCCTCCGATGATACGCATGTTCATCTCTTGTCCCCAAAAGGCCATTCCAAATTTTAGCAGCCAGTTCTTTCAGGAAATGTTACAATTTTCTATTTTGAGCGTCCAAAGATGGAGATTTGTATTCCGACTTCAAAAGTGTCAAAGACTCGTGAATTCCCCAGGGAGAACCTCGAGACATCACTTCTAAAGCTACACAATAAAACCAAATCGCTTGCATTGGAGTGGAAGCACCATTTTTATGGATACATCTTAAAAGATGAATAGTCGTCACCAATTGGTGGGCTGAACACGAAAAAATGATACCCTATGGAAAACTTTTTGCTCTTAGCGGGAGGATTAGAACTTTTTAGTCCCTACATGCTCATTATTGAAGCATCAGTCATCATTGTACTGTCCAGCCCACCAATTGGTGACGACTATTCATCTTTT
>JBCCSR010000346.1:0-5952 GCA_039199865.1 Bacteroidota bacterium | reverse complement strand
TTTGGGCTTATCCCTGGGGGTAGCAACGTATTTTTTAAGCTCCCCATCAATGGTTTGTAAGACTTCCTCCCAGCTTTCACATTCCTCAATTTCCCGGTAAATTCGGTTTTGAATAAATATTTTTTCCAAGCTAGCGAAATGCCATTTCTCTTGTAGTTCTGCCTTTTTGATTTCCAACTCCTGACGAAGCAGTTCCTTGGTTTGCTCCGTACAAACTTTAAGGATATCGTTTACGGACAGAAAATGAGGCTTATCGTCGATGATCACACAGGCATTTGGTGAAATAGACACTTCGCAATTGGTAAAAGCAAACAAAGCATCCATCATTACGTCGGGGGAAACGCCAGGTGCCAGTTCAATCAAAATTTCTACATCTTTTGCGGTATTATCGGTCACCTTTTTGATCTTAATTTTCCCCTTGTCGTTGGCCTTGAGGATGCTATCGATCATGGAAGTCGTGGTCACTCCGTAGGGCAGTTGCCGAACTGCCAAAGTTTTTTTATCCAGTTGTTCAATCAAAGCCCGGACTTTGATCTTTCCTCCTCGCTTACCCGCATTGTATTCACCTACATCAATCAAGCCTCCCGTCTGAAAATCAGGATAAATTTTGAAGGGTTTGTCTTCAAGTACTTTGATGGAAGCTTTGATCAATTCGATAAAATTGTGAGGCATCACTTTCGTCGACAAACCAACGGCAATCCCCTCGACCCCTTGCGCAAGCAAGAGTGGAAACTTCATGGGCAAAGTGATGGGTTCTTTGTTTCGGCCATCATAACTAATTTGCCACTCTGTAGTTTGTGGATTGAAGGCAATGTCTAAGGCAAATTTGGTCAGTCGGGCTTCAATATATCTGGGAGCAGCAGCACTATCGCCCGTACGAAAATCTCCCCAGTTTCCTTGCGGATCAATCAATAAATCTTTTTGCCCCAGATTGACCAAAGCAGCGCCAATGGCCGCATCTCCATGGGGATGATATTGCATGGTCTGACCAATTACATTGGCCACCTTGTGATAACGACCATCATCCATTTTCTTCAAAGCGTGGAGGATACGTCTTTGTACTGGTTTGAGGCCATCCCCAATAGCTGGAACAGCACGTTCCAAAATAACGTAGGAGGCATAATCCAGAAAATAATCTTGATACATTCCCGAAAGGCTAATCACTCCACCTTCCGTTTCATTACGAGCCGGAGCAGCTGCATTTTTCTTGTGAATTCCGTTCTTTTTACTCATGATGCTTGACAAATGAAATAGTGCTTCAATATTCTTTAATACTGCGATGCAAGAGCATCAACTCCTACCATCACACAGTGGATTTTTGGCAAAGGTACAAATTTACGAGCATTTTTTCAAACAATTTGTTTTAATCGAAAATCCTCTTTCTCTTTCCACTTGTAGCATCGCAAAAAGGAATCATTGAAAAACTTGACCTACAAATAAGCCGTTTTCTACTCTTCTTTGCTGGTAATGTGTTTTTCCTTGAGCTGATTGTATTGCAAAACATAGGAGCAAGCCCCATGGTAGCTCTCAATTTATGAGACAACTCATGGATCGCCTCTATACTAAGTAGTTGTTAATCGAGTCGACAAATTGTAGCAAACGATCGGGATCAATGATATTTTCGGCAAAAGCATCGCCAAACAGGACTGGCCTTTGAGCCATTGGGTGCTATAGGCACCAGCATAAAATAAGGTAGATAAGAGGAGGTATTACTTCATTTTCAAAATCTACATAACTGGGCATAAAAGGTTTTCCCATGAACAACAAAAGATGGTTGATCAAGTCTTGTTTTGCAAAGGTTGGAGCGAGGTCAAACTCTCGCTCCACGGTTGATTTTAGAAAAATAGCCCTTGAAGTTCTGATCTACTGGAAAAAATCGAAAGGAGTAAAAGCATTGATTTTAAGGGGAAATCCAACTTTTTTTCCGTTAAGCCAAGGTTAAACCAGGAATTAAAATTGGTAAATAGCGTTTCGTTTACAATATTTGTTGTGGAGAAGCTTCATCTTGTAAAAAAGCTTCAAACCACGACATTTAGCGAATATCATCCATTTTGGATGCACCTCTCTTGGTACCGTTCTGATTATAAATGCTACAGAAGAGCAGCAATTTGCCCTTCTGAGCCGTTTATTGATAGTAAAATGAAGCTTTTCCGTCAAAAATTAGCTCATTCTTTGTAGAGAGGATTAACGTTATTAAACTGTTCACCTATGGATATCGCTTTGCAATTCCAACGAGAGGAACAAAACCTCATTACGGCCTGTATCCGTCGAGAACGATGGGCACAAAAAAGATTGTATGAAGATCATTACAGTAAAATGATGGGGGTCTGTCTGCGTTATGCCAATAACCGAGAAGATGCACTCGACATTTTGCATGAAGGGTTTATCAAAGTCTTTAAAAACATAGGCAAATACCAACCAGGTACTTCTCTTCCAGCTTGGATAAGGAGGATAATGGTCAATACTTCCATTGACTTCTACCGAAAAAGCATCAGAAGACGCACCGAAGACATTGAGCAAGCCTACCACGTTAGTAGCTCGGATGAGGATGCGGTCAGTAAATGCACCGAAAAAGAGATTCTGGCTGCGGTACAGACTTTATCTCCCGCTTATCGGGCCGTTTTTAACCTATACATTATAGAAGGATACTCCCATAAAGAAATTGCCGAGAAATTGGGCATTACCGAAAGTACATCACGTTCGAACCTGGTAAAAGCGAGATTAAAGCTGAAAGCCATTCTCGCTGCGAAATTTGTGGATTATGGAGAATAACTTTGACAAACATATCAAAGATTCACTGGAAAATCTTGGAGAAGACTACACTCCCGGAAGCTGGGAATTGCTGCATCAAAAAATGATGTCAGAGCCCACCCTGGATGGCCATTCAATTGAAGACAACTCTTTCGATCAGAACATCAGAGAAAAATTGAATCAAGTTGAAGCCAATTTTAATCCCAATCATTGGGACGCAATGGCTTCTCAATTGGATCACCTAAGTGATCAATCCAACGTAGAAGATCTCGAATTTGACGGACTATTATTCGAACACCTCAACGATCTACGCATCCCCTTTAGCCAGGCCCATTGGACGCTAATGTCCAATCGCCTAGATGAAGAATTCTCTATCCGAAGAAAACTATACCGATACAAAGTCGTAGAAGTAGCGCTTATGCTATTGGCACTTTTCACCTTGTTCCAATATTTGCCTTTGCACGAAAAAGCAAAAATAGTTTTCCAGCAGAAAGCATCGCAAATTCAGCAAATAGAAACGCAACAATTGATCCCCAGCTTGCCAGCTCCCAATCAAGATGAATCAGAAGCAGGGCATCAAGAAGTAACTACTCCCCCCCAAAGTACCCATAAGAAGATTTCTCAGAAGACAGCACTTGTTGAATCGCCAATTGTCCCAAACAAGGCGTCCAATTCAGTCGAAAGCAGTCCAGTTCAATCTAGCCAATCCATACAAGAATTTACTGCTCTTGCTGAAGTCAATGAATTACAAGCAGCAGATCACAAGGGAGGTCGACTGTTCGAAAACCAAACTCAATCTGCTCTCTCCCCCCTTGCACTAAGTCATTTGGATATTCCACTGCTGGAATCCAAAGAACAAAGCAATTACCGATCGCGTGTCCAACAGATGGCGACTAGCCCTTCTACTAGCTCAAGTCCAGATTTGTTAGATGCAGAGGATTTCAGTTTGGCGAGTTTACCGATGGGGCCCATTCATTTGAAACGCTATTTGTCCAATTCCTGTACTTTCTGTCAGTTCAAACGTTCTGTTCAAGTGAGAGTTGGCATGTTTATCTCAAGTGATTTCAACGAAATCATGACGCCCGAAAAGGTATATCCCAATTTTATTGACGCTCCATATCAACAGGTAACGTCAGGTTATGGTGGAGGAATTTCCCTGGGTTTCCGACACAAAAAATGGGAGTTTGAAACCGGTCTTGCCTATGCTCATTTGAGTTACGAACCCAATCAGACAATCATCACCACTGGAAGCTTCATTCGCAGCAGCATCCAAACCAAAGTTTTTGATGCCGCTTTTCTCAATATCATCAAAGTACCTTTGCACTTGAATTATACGTTCGATCGAAACAGCAAATGGCACTTTTACGCTGTTGGTGGTGCCTCGATCAATATCTTAGCCCTCAACCACTTCAATCATAGTACCTCTGCGGTTGGGATTGGTGCTCCACCACCAGCGGTTTCTCCAAGGGAAAAAGAACCCACTTACGATGGTGTCTTTGAGGGAGGTGACTTCCGAGTAAACAGCTATTACACTGCCAATGTGGGTATGGGAGTAGAACGAAATTTGACTTCGCGTTGGAGTATTTTCATGCAACCTGTTTATCAACATATGTTCTACCGAAAAGGATTTGGGCCCAATAACGATCGTTTCAACACTTTATCCATCCAATTTGGAGCAAAGTCTACTTTTAGATAAGAAAGAGAAGAAAAGACATCCAACCTCCCGAGTTTTTCATGAAAGCTCGGGAGGTTGTGTTTTCGGTATACCGTCCCAGTGCTAGAGAAAGGTCTTAGCTTGATTCCAAGTTTTTATCGATCTTCTTCAGTTGAGCCGCCAATGTTTCTCCTAAGATAAAATGGTTGCCCTCAATCAAATAGCAATCTATTTGTGGCCATTGCTCACTCACTTTTTTTCCCAGGCGAGGAGCAATAATTTGGTCGTCTTTTCCAAAAATAATGGCGATAGAAAAATCATTGGCGCTCCATACGCCATGAAGATTTGGTCTTTTGATGCGAAAGGCAGGGAGGCTGTTCCAAAATAAAATCAAACGGCTTCTTTGGGTGGGCGTTTTTAAATAGACTTGTAAAAAACGGTAACTGGAAGTGGGCAGTAGAGAAAAGCGGTGAAGCCAAGTGGCAAGAGCCAATACGGGGGCAGGCTTGCCAATTAGGGTCCCGACCAATCGACGAAAGAAGGTTGGAAGGAGCCGACTGTATTTTAGATCCCAAGGCTTCAAGCCATCCGGTGCCAACAGATAAACAAAATCAATTTGCTTTTGAAAGTGCTGGACCAAAGCCAAGACAACTCGCCCACCAAAACTGTGTCCCATCAACTTAAAACGACGCTGTCCAGTTGTTAACAAGAGCTTATCGATGATTTGGATAAAATCTTCGGGGCTAAATTGAGCTTTGTCCCATTGGGTGTTTCCGTGGCCCGGTAAATCAATCGCAATAATGGTGTGACGCTGTCCCATCGACTTCTCCAGAAAACCATAATTGACCGCTCGGTCGGCATAACCCGGAATGGCAATTAAGAGTTGCGAACCGTTTCCCCAGGTACAATAATGAATCTGCTGTTCTTGGTAAGCTAAAAAATGGGCATGCATCATAGACCTCTTGCTGCTAGAGTTTCATTTTGTTGAGGCGATCCAAGTTTCGTTTGTTTTCTCGTTCTTTGATGGTAGCCCTTTTGTCAAAGGATTTTTTTCCTTGTGACAACTGAATTTCTAGCTTGGCGAGGCCTCTTTCCGATAAGTAGAGTCGGTAGGGAATGATGGTCTGCCCTTTCTCCTTTACTTTTCGTTGTAGCTTTTTGAGTTCCGTTTTTTTCATCAACAATTTGCGTAAGCGAAGCGGTTCATGATTGTTATATGTACCAAACTTGTACTCGGCAATGAACATATTTTTCACATAAAGTTCGCCCTTGCGGAAAAAGCAATAGGCATCCTTTAAATTGGCATTCCCATCTCGAATTGATTTGATTTCTGTGCCCGTGAGCACGAGTCCGGCTTCAAATTCAGCCAAAAAATGATATTCAAAAGCTGCCTTTCGGTTTTTAATTTCAATTGCCTTTACTCCTTTCTTTTCCTTCGCCATTTTTAATAATTAAGTGGTGTTAAATTTTAACCTTCGGTTACAAGCCATTGTTCAATCTTCAAAATGAAACTCAAAGCGGCAGGCTTCCCCACCTTGAGCCAAGGT
>JBCCSR010000345.1:0-5953 GCA_039199865.1 Bacteroidota bacterium | reverse complement strand
TGCACCGTCGAAATCGCACCTTTGATGGTTTTGATTAAAGCCATACTTTTAAAGGCAGGATAATTCTGAGACTTTATCACTAAATCAATCTGAATGACATCAACTTCTAGTGCTGTAGGAGAGGAATCTTACAAGAAGGTAAAAAGTATATTGGTTTCTCAGCCAAAACCTGAAAGATCTCCTTATTATCAATTGGAAAAGAAGTACGATCTTCAAATAGACTGGAGACAATTCATACATGTAGAACCTGTTTTTGTCAAGGAATTCCGAAAAACGAGAATCAAGCCTGATGAATACAGCGCTGTTTTGTTTACCAGTAAGAATTCGGTCGACCATTTTTTCCGTATGTGTGAAGACATGCGTATAAAGATGTCGCAGGATACGAAATACTTCTGCCTGACGGAAAGTATTGCCAATTACCTACAGAAATTCATCGTTTACCGAAAAAGAAAAGTTTTTGCTGGAAAAAGGACTGTTCTGGACCTCAAACCCGCATTGATGAAACATCGGGCCAACGAAAAAATATTATTGCCTTGCTCCAACTTGGGCAGCAAAGCGGTATCCAGTTTTCTTACCGAAAACGAGTTCAACTGGAAGGATGCCATGATGTATCGAACAGTGAGCAGTGATTTATCTGACTTGAGCGATGTATTCTACGACATTCTCGTTTTCTTCAGTCCACTGGGCATTCAATCTCTGTACGAAAACTTCCCGGATTTTCAGCAAAACGAAACGCGCATTGCGGTTTTTGGTAACAGTACCAAAAAAGCGGTCATCGAGCGAGGTTTGACCATCAATATTATGGCTCCTGCCCCAGAAACGCCATCAATGACTATGGCGCTAGAAAGATACTTGCGCATTTCCAATAAAGATTAGGGGAAAATACCCCTGCAATGAAAAAGCCCTTTCGGATCCGTTCGAAAGGGCTTTTTCGTGCAACAATGTCAAGTCATTTGCTGTTTAGTTAGGCAACCAATACGTTTTCTAGCCTATGTCGATACAAGCTTTAGCTCAACAGCTGACTTTACAGTTGCAACAACCACTTCCTGGTCGCTCTGCACAATACAAGATGGCACATGCCATTCGTCAAAAAACATTTCCCGTTCCCGATAATGCCCGTAAGGCTTGCGTCGTCCTTCTTTTGTATCCCAAAAATGGAACGACTCATATCGTATTGATCGAACGGATGCCCAGCAAACACAAAGACGACCGACATAGTGGACAAATCAGCTTCCCCGGTGGAAAATTGGAGCCCGATGACCCTAGTCTCAAAGCCGGCGCGCTCCGAGAAACGGAAGAAGAGGTGGGTGTTCCCCCTGAACAAATTCAAATTCTTGGCGCACTGAGTCAACTCTACATTCCCGTTAGTAATTTTCTGGTTTTCCCTTTCGTGGGCTACACAGACGAAGCACCACATTTTATTCGACAAGCCAGCGAGGTCAAATCGATTATCGAGACGCCCTTGTCTTTGTTACTGGATCCCAGGACCCTACAACATACCGATATCCCCATTAAAGAGGGGGTACTCAAAGGAGTTCCATTTTTCAATGTCTTTGGACATACCGTTTGGGGGGCTACAGCCATGATGCTTAGTGAGTTTTTGCATCTAGTAGAAGCAGTACAGCTCCCAAAAAATTCGTAAATTTGTGTCTTGAACTCCGAATTATTTCAAGACCAAATTAACCACCTACCCGGCATGGGTTCCAAAGTACAAGACCTATGGAAAAAATTGCACCTTATCAGCCTAAAAACAAGGTTCGAATCGTTACTGCTGCCTCTCTTTTCGATGGCCACGATGCCGCAATCAATATCATGCGGAGAATCATGCAAAGCTCAGGAGCAGAAATCATTCATTTAGGCCATAATCGATCCGTTCAAGAAATTGTGCACACCGCCATTCAGGAAGATGTACAGGGAATCGCCATCACCTCCTACCAAGGAGGTCACAATGAGTTTTTCAAATACATGTACGATCTACTCAAAGAAAATGGTGCCGGACACATCAAAATTTTTGGTGGAGGGGGAGGAACCATCTTGCCCAGTGAAATCGAAGAACTTCACCAATACGGTGTTTGTAGAATCTATTCACCCGATGATGGCCGAAATATGGGACTCCAAGGCATGATCAACGATGTCTTGGAAAAGTGTGATTTTCCCGTTGGTGCTCGTCTCAATGGAGAATTAAAACACTTTGGTAAAAAAGATCCTCACGCCATTGCCCGAATGATCTCAGCGGTGGAAAATTTTCCCGCACAAAACGAGGAATGGCTCGGGCAAATTCGACAAGACATTACGCAAAAAAAAGTTCCAGTTTTAGGGATTACCGGAACGGGAGGAGCGGGAAAGTCCAGTTTGGTCGATGAACTGGTTCGTCGATTCATTATGGATTTCAAAGACAAAACCTTGGCCATCATTTCCGTCGATCCATCCAAGCGAAAAACGGGGGGAGCACTCCTTGGCGATCGGATTCGGATGAATTCCATCAATCCGATCTTTACCAACAAAAGAGTCTACATGCGCTCGCTGGCCACTCGCCAATCCAACCTAGCTCTTTCCAAACACGTACAAGCGGCTGTCGACATTTTGAAAGCAGCCAATTATGATCTCATCATTTTAGAGACTTCTGGGATTGGTCAATCGGATACCGAAATTGTCGATCACTCTGATGTGGCCCTTTACGTAATGACCCCTGAATATGGGGCCGCCACCCAGTTGGAGAAGATCGATATGCTCGACTTTGCGGATATCATTGCCATCAACAAATTCGATAAACGAGGGGCACAAGATGCTTTGCGCGATGTCAAGAAACAATACATGCGCAATCATCAGCTTTGGGATACGCCCATCGAAGACATTCCCGTTTTTGGAACCATTGCCTCTCAGTTCAATGATCCGGGGACCAATACTTTGTATCGCAATTTGATGAAAACCATCGCTGAAAAAACCAAAAGCAGTTTACATTCTGGTTTTGCCAGCAGTGATGAAATGAGCGAAAAGATTTACATCATTCCTCCTAGTCGCACTCGCTACCTGTCTGAGATTTCAGAAAACAATCGCCAATACGATCGTTGGGTGGATAGCCAGTGTGATCTGGCGCGAAAACTTTTTGGCATCAAACAATCCATTGTAGCCTTAAAGCAAATGGAAGATCTCCACGAAAAGGCCACACTGAACCAGTTATTGCACAAACTTTACAAAGAGGCAGAACTCGATCTTGATGGGCGTTGCAAACGCATTCTCGATGCTTGGGAAGACAAAAAGGCGGCCTATGCTGCCGATGAGTATGTCTACAAAGTTAGAAGCAAGGAAATTCGAGTTCCAACTTTTACCCAATCCCTGTCCCATTCGCGAATTCCACGAGTCGTATTGCCTCGCTATAAAGATTGGGGAGAAATTTTGCGCTGGAGCCTTCAAGAGAATGTACCCGGAGAGTTTCCATTTACGGCAGGGGTATTTCCGTTTAAACGAAAAGGGGAAGACCCGACCCGAATGTTTGCCGGTGAGGGAGGACCAGAAAGGACCAATCGACGTTTCCATTACCTTTCTCTGGACATGCCCGCCAATCGCTTATCTACTGCCTTTGACTCGGTAACCCTCTACGGGGAAGATCCCGATTATCGCCCTGATATTTACGGAAAAATTGGCAACTCGGGAGTCAGTATTTGCTGTCTAGACGATGCCAAAAAGCTGTATTCCGGTTTTGACCTCTGTAATCCAAGAACTTCTGTATCCATGACCATCAATGGGCCAGCAGCAACGATTTGTGCCTTTTTCATGAATGCAGCCATTGACCAACAATGCGAATTTTACATCAAAGAACATGGCTTAGAAGATCGGGTGGAAGCCAAACTCAAAGCTTTGTACGATGATCAAGGTAAAGCGCGTCCTCAATACATTGGTGAAATTCCCGAAGGTAATAACGGGCTGGGCTTACTCCTACTCGGAATCACTGGCGATCAAGTTTTGGAACCCGATGTTTACGCCCCGCTCAAAGCCAAAGCATTATCCTCCGTTCGAGGAACCGTCCAAGCAGACATTCTAAAAGAAGATCAAGCCCAGAATACCTGTATCTTCTCCACGGAGTTTTCCCTGAAACTGATGGGAGATGTACAAGAATATTTTATTGGCCATAAAGTTCGAAATTTCTATTCGGTCTCCATTTCTGGTTATCACATTGCGGAAGCCGGTGCCAACCCAATCTCTCAGTTGGCCTTTACCCTGGCCAATGGATTTACTTTTGTAGAATATTATTTGTCGCGGGGAATGGACATTAATGATTTTGCGCCCAACCTATCGTTTTTCTTCTCCAATGGTATCGATCCGGAGTACGCGGTCATTGGCAGAGTGGCCCGTCGAATTTGGTCGAAAGCCATGCGGATGAAGTACAAGGCCAATGATCGTTCACAAAAACTAAAATACCACATTCAAACCTCTGGTCGTTCCCTACACGCACAAGAGATTTCCTTTAATGATATTCGAACGACGCTTCAAGCCCTATACGCGATTTACGATAATTGTAATTCACTACACACCAATGCTTACGATGAAGCCATCACTACTCCAACGGAGGAAAGTGTCCGTAGAGCAATGGCCATTCAGTTGATCATCAATCGCGAATTGGGATTGGCCAAAAATGAAAATCCCCTCCAAGGTTCATTCATTATTGACGAACTCACCGATTTGGTGGAAGAAGCAGTGCTGGTAGAGTTTGATCGAATTACCGAAAGAGGAGGCGTATTGGGTGCAATGGAGACCATGTACCAGCGAGGTAAAATCCAGGATGAAAGCCTCTATTACGAAACACTCAAACACACCGGAGAGTATCCCCTCATTGGCGTCAACACCTTTTTATCCAAAGATGGCTCCCCGACCGTCCTTCCCAAAGAGGTCATTCGAGCCACTGAAGAAGAAAAGGAAGGTCAAATCCAAACTTTACAATATCTGCATCAGGCTAATCCGGAGAAAACCAAAGCCCTGCTCAATGACTTGCAACAAAAAGCCATCAACAATGACAATTTATTCCATGAATTGATGGAAGCAACAAAATACTGTTCGCTTGGTCAAATCACCAATGCATTGTACGAGGTGGGTGGACAATATCGTCGAAACATGTAAATCAATTATAAACAATGAATTTACGAATTACAACCATTACTATTTTTTGCCTAGCCTTTTTATTCCATTCCTGTGGTTCGGGCAGTGGCGAAGCGGGGCAAGCCATCAGCACCTCCAACAAAGTAGCTAGCGACAAGCCTGCATCAGATGAAAAGAAGGAAAAAACCAAATCCCTTCATCTCGACCGCATCAAATTGCCAGAAGGTTTTAAAATTGAAGTGTTTGCGGAGGGTCTAAAGAATGCCCGCTCCATGACGCAAAGCCCAGAAGGAACCATTTATGTAGGAACTCGAAATGAAGGAAATGTTTATGCGGTAAAAGTGACGGAAAAAGATGGACAATACCAGGTTGAAGAACAGTATACCATCGATAAAAAACTCACCATGCCCAATGGAGTAGCTTACCGAGATGGAAGTCTCTACGTAGCGGAGGTGAGCCGTATTTTGCGCTATGACGATATCGAAAATAACTTGGCCAACCCTCCAGAACCCGTTGTCGTTTACGACGAATACCCCAAATCTCGTCATCACGGTTGGAAATACATCGCCTTCGGGCCGGATGATAAACTCTATGTTCCCGTAGGTGCTCCCTGTAATATTTGTGAATCAAAAGACCGCATTTACAACTCCATTACGCGCATCAACCCAGATGGTACTGGAATGGAAATCGTGCAAGAGGGGGTACGCAATACGGTGGGTTTCACTTGGCATCCTGGGACCAAAGACTTGTGGTTTACCGATAACGGTCGCGACTGGATGGGAGACGATGTCCCGGCTTGTGAGTTAAATCGAGCCCCTAAAGATGGAATGCATTTTGGCTATCCCTACTGCCATCAGGG
>JBCCSR010000344.1:0-5955 GCA_039199865.1 Bacteroidota bacterium | reverse complement strand
TAAAAATTATTTAAGGCCGGGCTGGTTGGCTCCGGATGATACTTTGTTCTATCACCTCAAACTGCTTTCCATCCAGCCCAAGGCAGAAATTGAGGCAGAAAAGTTGGCCCTAGAAAAGCGAAAAGCGGAAGTGGTCCAGTCGACCAAAGCACTCTTGTTGGACTATCAGAGTGGAAAGTTAGACAACCAAATCAAGGCGCTGGAAAGTGGATTAAAATACATTATTCACGAGCCAGGAACGGGTGCCGCAATCGAACAAGGAAAATTTGTAAAAGTCAATTATGCAGGCTTTTTAACGAACGGGGATTTGTTTGATAATTCTTTCCAGAAAGGCCGCCCTTTTCCGTATCAAGTTGGCCGTGGCCGCGTCATCAAAGGCTGGGGGGAAGCGCTTCCCTTACTCAAAGAAGGCGGTAAAGGTACTTTCTTTATTCCCTATCAATTGGCTTACGGCGAGGCCGGACGACCACCGTCTATTCCACCAAAATCTGAGTTGGTTTTTTACATCGAGGTGGTAGAGAACGTCAACTAGTCATTGATCAATTTGACGACCTTCCTAACGGTAGATCGGTCGCCCTGTTTGATTTTCAACCAATAGACGCCACTGGGCAGTCCTTGCTTTAGCATCAATTGAGCCGAGGGATAATCTCTTATTTCGAATTCATGGTAATCCTGTAGAGTGCCCTGTAGATCGTAGAGGGCGACCTCGTAGACTCCAGGGGAAGGTAATTTTAGTTCAATTTGCTGCACAAAGGGATTGGGAAAAATATGAACCCCAGCGGCCCATTCGGTATTCTGACCAATGCTCGTGACACAGTCGGTCACAAGATAAAAACTTTCGGAGTAGGCACTGATGCCCAATTCACAAATCGTTTGAATTTGATATTCGTAATTGGCACAAATGGATAAATTGTCTAGGGTCAACTCAGAGGATGTCGTACTCAAGGTAATCCAATTGTCGCCACTATTTTCCAAGCGATAGCGGAGATGATATACACTTACATTGTCTTGGTTTTGCCAAATGACTTGATACGCAAAAGGGCTGACGGCAAAGACTTTGCTGGCGCTGGGAAACGGACAGGCACTATTGTCATCCTGAAAAATATTGATGCAGTAATCTTCAATTTCTCCACCATAATTTCCATCACAAGCGTCAAGCGTAGGCTCTTGATATTTCATGCTTACCCTCATCCGTGTTGATCCTTCTAATGCATCAATTGGGATCATGATGGTGCCACTTTGAGGGCCAGAGGTTGAGCTATCTGGGGCAAAAACCAACTCCTCCTCATTGTTGAATTGACCATCTTGATTGAAATCAATCCACACTCTAAAGTATTCCTCAAAATTGGAGTTGGCAAAGTCTGGACTCAACTCAATAGTATAAGTATTTCCGGCAATTAAATCCGTGGTACTTTGATCAAAAAAGGTGTAGCCATTATTGCCATCCGATTCATTGTAGAGTGTATTTAAGCTCACCGTTTTGATCCATTCGAAAGTAGAAATGGCCGGGGGAGGGGTACAATAGTCTTGATCCAGGCAGGCACCACAATTGCTGGTTTCAAAAAATACGGAAGAGGTGAATTCACTATTTCCATCCGCACAATTTGTTTGCACTTGGAGCTCATAGGCAGTGCAAGGAATGAGGTTTTCAAACACAAAATTTTGGCCCGTAGCCTGGAAATACTGCCAATCATTTTTTCCCGCTAGACTCAGGCGTAGGGTAAAACCCTCGGAGACCAAAAGGCCAAACCAAGTAGCAGTAGCCGAAGTGCCTTCTCCCACAGCTCGAATGTTGAGCGGCTTTAAACAGCCTGTAGCCTCAATGATATCAACACAATAATCCTCCACCTCCCCGGAAAAGCCCCAAGTTCCGCAAGCAGGATAATCCTCGTCTCTGACGGCAATGCGCATTCTGGTACTGCCCAATTTGGCATTGGATGGGATGGCGATGTAACCGATCTTTTCGGAAGACTTTGAAACCGGATCGAAAGCCAATTCTTGATCCTCCTCAAACTCACCGTTTTGATTGTAATCAATCCAAATTTTAAAGATGGATTCAGATTCAAAAAACTGATGATCGGTTTTTAGTTCGACAAATTCGTAATAACTTCGAAATAGCTCAGTAGATAGAAAAGTGAATTTGGAATAGCCTCCATTTTCGTTGGCCGAACTGTTTTGGATGGCCCCTACATTTACTTCGCTAATCCAAGTGTTGCTACTCAAATTGGGACCAGATCCTGGGCAGTAAGACAAATCCAAACACAGACCGCAATCTTTGGTTACAAAGGTAAATAGGTCAGAAAACGCTGAATCTGCTCCTCCATCACAATAGCTTTTGATTTGAAATTCATAGTTGGTACAGGTGGTCAGTTGACTGATCAAAACCGACGTATTTTCACTTTCGATTTGATTCCAATTGAGGCTATCGATATTCCGATAACGCAACGCATAGCTTTCTGCTGCTAAAACGGAGGACCACGAAATTTGTACTGCATCTGCACTTGGGATGGTGTTGGCACTTGAAGGAGGAACACAACAGCCATCCGTTTGAAATTCAATGATAGAAGAAAAAATTCCGGGGAAATCATCACATACAGGTTTGAGCTGGTATTCATAATCAGTGCAAAGTGTTAGCTCCGTTAGTGTGTGTGGACTTTCCAGATTTTCAATTTGTATCCAGTTGGATGCCCCCTTTTTGCGATACCTTAAGTTTACCGAATTGTTGTTGCTGTCCGCAATCCAATTGAGGGTGGCACTCGTCCCTTGGATTTCACTTGTCGATATAAAATAAGGGCCGTAACAGCCCGAAAAATCACAGTTGGCTAGGAGGTTTTCAAAACATTTATTGATGTTTAGATGTCCAGCTTGTACCGTGATGCCTTGAAGACTTGGATTCGGGACAGTACTGCTCAAAATAATGTTTTTTGCTTGAATGGCTGCTTCTGGAGGATTGGATTTGGCCAAAGCTGCAAGACTGGGACAAGCAGCATACATCAGGGCAATGGTTCCACTCACTTGAGGAGAAGTCAAGGAGGTTCCATCTACAAAAATATACTCATTATTAGGAGCAGTTGTAGCTACCATTTTCCCGTAGGCAGCCATATCAATACTGCTTGCACCGTAACCCGCATTGGGCACTTTTGTATTGGTGTTATCGATACTCGTCAAGCTAATTAGAAACTCACTGGGACAAGCCGTCGGTAAATCACCGACTACATCGACATCTTGTTCGGAGTTGATGGTGGCCGCTGGACTAACAATGCCAACACTCCCCAACGAATCGTAGAACGCGCACCATAGAGGAGAATTACTGGGTTGTCCAAAATTAATGCCCCAAGAGGTGTTGATGGCCACGACGAAACTTCCTTCGCTTCCCGCACTTTCATTGAACTTTTGGCGTTCGAAGAAGGGATAAGAATAGGCTTCCAATATTTCTGCTTCGGTGTTGCCACGAACAACGATCATGAGTTTTACATTCCAATTGACACCACTTACCCCAATCCCATTATTGCCCTTCGCACCGATGATGCCGGTAACGGGTGTTCCGTGCATTAATCCCTCGTTATCGGTAACGATATCATCATCACTGGTCATGACATTCCATCCGAGATAATCATCGATAAACCCATTGCCATCATCGTCTATCCCATTGTTGGGAATTTCGGCGTAGTTTCGCCAAATGTTGTCTCCAAAGTCTTCGTGCCCCAAATCGAAACCTTCGTCCACTACGCAGATGACAATAGAGTCGCCCGTTTCCGTCAAACCACCAGTGGTCTGGTCCCAAGCCATATCAATATCCAAATCAGCATCAACCAGGCCGCCATTGGTGCCATCATTGATAAAATGCCATTGCAGACCAAACATGGGGTCATTAGGAATGACTCTGCTTTCCACAAAATGATTGAATTGAGCATGGATTACTTTTGGATGCCTTCGGAGCCGATCGAGAAAATGAAACTCGTTGATTGCGTTTTGATCAAAAGTGAGCAAATGGATGGGGCTTGGTGTCGAAAGTTGCCGTTTGATGGCAATATTTGCATCCGCTTTCTCTTCATTGCGAATTTGTTGGATCAGTAATTCATGGCTGACGCCTTCCTCAAATTGAATCAAAATCTCGCCTAAGACGTGATCTAACTGCTGTCCATTCACCGCTGAAAAGGTGAAACAGCAAAGGAAAAAACAACACAGGCAGTAGTTATTCAGTATTTGATTCATATATTATTCAACGTAAAGGCAAAATAAAATTAATATTTTTCTAAGAAGAAGGGTGGAAGAGTTCTGACAAAAGGTAAGATTTTCTATTTTTGCGCTATGACAATTGAACAATTAAAAAAACTAAAAGGTCGTTTGGCAGTGATAAGGAGGTATCTTTGACGTAGATCAAAGATTAAGGGATATCGAAGAGAAAAAACAACTCTCGATGAATCCCGACTTCTGGAACCAACCCGAAGCAGCAAAAGGGGTGCTCAAATCATTAAAAATCGATGAAAATTGGGTGAATACCTATACTCAGGTGGAAACTCAAGTCGAAGATTTGGAAGTGCTCTACGAATTTCTAAAAGAAGGAGAATCTTCTGAAGAAGAGGTAGATCAACACTACCAGGACTGCCTCGATGCTATCGAAGAGTTGGAGTTCAAATCAACGCTAAATCAAGAAGAGGATGAACTAGATTGTATCCTCGAAATCAATGCCGGCGCAGGTGGAACAGAGAGCTGCGACTGGGCAGAAATGTTATTGCGTATGTACACCATGTGGGCCGAAAAAAATGGCTACAAATGGAAAGGCTTACATCGCGTTGATGGTGACGTTGCCGGCATCAAATCCTCTTCGATTGAAATCAACGGAAATTTTGCCTACGGTTATTTGAAGGGAGAAAATGGCGTACATCGTTTGGTGCGAATCAGCCCTTTTAATGCCCAAGGAAAGCGGCAAACCTCATTTGCCTCTATTTTCGTTCATCCCATGATTGATGATTCTATAGAAATTGAAGTCAATTCCGCTGATTTGGACTGGGATACTTTCCGTTCGAGCGGGGCGGGGGGACAGCATGTCAACAAAACGGAGTCTGCTGTTCGGCTACGCCATTTGCCCTCCGGAATTGTCGTCGAGTGTCAACAAGAAAGATCTCAGCACCTCAATCGGGAAAAAGCCATTAAAATGCTGAAGTCTCGTCTCTACGAATTGGAAATTGAAAGGAAAAACGCCGAAAGAGACAAGGTCGAAGCGGGTAAAACCAAAATTGAATGGGGGGCACAGATCAGATCTTACGTACTAGATGATCGTAGGGTCAAAGACCACCGTTCCAATCACCTCACCAACAACACGGATGCCGTATTGGATGGAGATCTCAATCCTTTCATTAAGGCTTTCCTGATGATGGGAAAAACCGACTAACCAGCTTGATCACTAGCCGGGATAACCTCTTTTCTGATCCATGCCTCGTAAGCTCGGTTGGCTGACACCTCAAATTTCATGATGCAAGGAGTGGTATAAGGATGAACGGCTTCAACTTCGCTTTGTAGCTGCTCCCAGTGCTCGGGAATTGTCTTTACGATGGAAACCCATTCCCCTTCTTTTACAATATTATTTTTCCACCAATAAGCACTGGTAATGGGGAAAATATTGGCGCAGGCAATGAGCTTTTTGGTGAGTAAGTAATCTGAAATTTTCTTGGCGGCTAGTTCTGTGCCGTGGGTGATGTAAACGATGATAAACATATTGAATCGCATTAAAAGTATTCGACTTTAGGCAAATTGGAACCAAAAGGTAAAACATTCGTAATACATTTGCAATTATGCCTCGGATCTCTCCTTTTACGCTTGTTCAAATTGCTGCGGTTGCCCTATTTATCGGCAGGGGAGCAGAACATCTGCTTTGGGATGCTCCTTTTCGTGCTCTACTTTGGGATGAAGCCTGGATGCAATCTATTGTCACGGTGGTGCTGGGCATTCCTT
>JBCCSR010000343.1:0-5971 GCA_039199865.1 Bacteroidota bacterium | reverse complement strand
GAAAGAAATCTTCCTATTGCCGAACTATATTGCCGATATTCTGTTGTATGCGTTACCTGACTTCCAAATTCATTATCTTGATTCTTTTCCATACCATTAAAGCCGTAGCGATAATCTGGAGAATTATAATTACGGCTGTATTGAGTTAAACCAAAGGGATAATAATCACTAGCACTCAACACCAAACCTCCATAATAATCCACAAACCCATCTCCACTCTCATCCATTCCTACCTTCAAATCACTCACCGTGGCCAATACATTCCCCAAATGATTGCTCAACTCATATACCTTATTTCCCCTTTGTCGCTCAAACAACTCTTGTGACGACAAGCTAATCGGATCATTTGAATTAGGGAAATCTATCGATCTACCAATGAACTTTTGTAGTCCTAACCTTGAACTACCGTATAAAGGTACTTCTTTTTGCGTAATTCCGCTAGTCTCTTTTTCGTAAATTGACAGTACATTACCGCTGGCATCACGGAGGTAGTAAATGATATTGGTAGTATTACTGGAATAATCGATCTTTTTGCTTAATCGATTGCCTGCTACATCGTAGGTGTAAGTAGTGAAATCAATTCCCCAGGCATTGTCCGGAGCATACGTTATTTTTGCTACTTTTCCGTAGACCGTCCATTCGATCGTCTCAACTTCTTCCGTTTTATCAGCAGTTAAGTTACCAATCTTATCGTATTTGTAATTGTGATTGGCGACAAAATGACTCTTAAAGCTGGGGTCGTTGGGGACGGTAGGAACCAGTTCTTTGACGTCCGTCAATTGATTGGTATTGGATTTGTAGCTGTAGACCAAATCATCGATCAAGGTACTTGATCCGGATTCGTTGGGCATGTACCGCTTAAGTGACATCAAGTTTCCATTCGCATCGTAGCTGTAGCTACTATTGTATAAATCGTCTTGGCTCCAAGTAAAACTACTGCCAGGAACGGAGCCAAATGAGGTAGCAGCTTTAATCCGATGCAGCTGATCATACTGATATGCCATTCCTCTGATGCCCTCCTCTCCCAAATCATCAAAATGAGGAAGGTCGGTCACCATCCAGGCAATATTTCCATTGAACAGGCCACTCGTCCCAGAACTATTAAAATCAGTCCAGATACTGTTGGAGGTAACGCCTAAATTGACATTGACACCTCCGATGGGGGTATAATCTTCTTCGTGATAACCTAGCGCATAAGCCATTTCATCTCGGCCCATCCATTGGTTCAAACCACTGCCGCCATCTCGACCGGGTTCGAAGCCATGGGCGTTTTCACCTGCCATATTCACGCCCTTGATCCAACCTTGTAAGGTGTAATAATAATCCAAGCCCTGCACCTTATCCTGCCCCAACTCAATCCTTGCTAGCGGACCGTGTAAGTAATAAAAATAACGGGCATCCAGATCGTACAATACACCATCTTGAGAAGTGTATACTGAAGTGAGACGATTATCCGCATCGTAAGCATAACGATGGTAGAATTTATCCTCTTGGTCGGGTTGATAAGCCACCGTCAAGACATTACCACTGATTAAATCATAATCGTAAAAAACCCTTTGCTTTAACCCACCCAATCCGTTAACTTCGTGTTGTAGAGCTTGAACATTGCCATGCGCGTCATAACTGTAACGGGTTTCAATGTGATCGTTTTTACTCATGGCTACCCGACCACGTAGGTGCGTCTGAGGAAAACTATTGTCCGGTGAGCTGGGTACATTATAATAGGTGTAAGTCACTTCTTCTAGCTCCGGTTCACCATCAGCCGGAATGCTCAAGTCATTGAGCTCTGCATCATTCAAATCGGCAAACTTTTTCAATACCGGTACTTCTTCTAAGCTCACTTCCCCAACCCGAATGATTCTTCCTTCCCCATCATAACGAGTAAAAGAATAACGATCGTCAGCCGCTTGTTCAGCGTTCTCAGAAAAACGCAACCGTTGGGCATAGTCGTATTTGAAATTTGTCGCTCCTCCATCGGGACTTTCCTGCCACAAGACCTGCCCCAAACTGTTGTATTGGTACTGAGTCACCAATTTGTGCTGAGGCTCAGTTCCATCCCAAACTCCGTTGACATCGAAATTGGCTGCTGCTACTGGTTTGACGCCCTTGGGAGGAACGGTTTGTACGAGATTACCTGCTTGATCGTAGTAATATAGCGTGTAATGGTGTTCTCGAGTTTTGTAGGTTACGCTGAAGGTTTCTGTGATGCCTTCGAGGCAATTGCGTTGGCTTAACAATTCTTCAACCATGGTATTGATAGAATCTTGCCACGTCTGGAACTGTACAATTTCAGCCTCAGCAACAAGTTCTTCTATACAATCCGTTAATAAATTATCTGTATTAATGATCAATCCGTCATTGGGTCCCATCAAACATTCAACCAGGCATTCTGGATAGGATGTTGGAGAAGAGGGAGGACCGCCCGGTGGTGCTGGAGGAGGAGGGGCACAAAACATATCAACGGTGGTCAATATTGAATCATTACCCACATCTTCCAGAACATCCACCTTCAGGAATACATCCGTCCCATTATCAACCAAACGTGGATTACTAATGGAAATGATATCACAGAAATCGGCAGTTGATAGTGAAAACTGACTACAACACAGGCTTGAACCAATAATATCAATATGGGATGATGTACCAGGTGCAATTGTAATTGTACTATAACAATGTTGCTCGTCACCCGTAGCAGTATACACTGCAGGAGAACAGTTATTATCGAGCGGAAATAAGGTACTTACTCGATTCAGTAAAGATACAAAACAATCATTGCTACCAACCGAGCAAATCGAATCTCCATTCTCATCTAAAACAGGAGAATAAAGCTCATCCTGTGGAACCGCAATGTCTTCAATAATCGGAATAATGTCTGGGCAATGCGCTTGAAAGTTAGTTACTGCATTGTAATAAAGATTATTGTTACTGCTATTGGGGACAAAAAATGCTTGGACAAATTCAGTCAATAGATAGGCCATGACATTTTCCTGATCACAATGCTCCTCACAAAAAACAGCTAGCGCATTTTTCAAGGCAGTAAAGTCGGGATGGCTTTCCGTCACGGCAGAAGGGCATGCCGTTAAAATCGCTGCCATCCACTCTTCAACACGATAGGTACACAAATCACTACAATCTGCATAAGCTTGATAATTTTGTACAAAATCATTGACCTGAGTTTGGGTAGATCCCGATCCTCCACTGCCATTATTAGTTGGTGAGTTAATTTCATTGATGGCTTGAGAAGGAATCACGCTGGGACAGTTGGCACCATAGAGTGGATCAGTATCGGTCAAACGGTTACACCAGCCATTTTTATTGTTTCCCAAACCTGCACCAACCAAGATCATGCTCCTCAATTTTTGCTTCGCCCCTAGATAAACAGAACGAAACAAAGACCATTGATTAAGGGGGTCTTGCTGACTATTATCAATTGCACAAGCCAGATATTCCACAATATTTAACATTACACCTCCACATTCTCCATAATCTCTTAATCGGTCTAAAAATATATCTTTCAAACTAGTACCAGAATTAACGCCCACATCTGATAAGGCATTGGCAATGGCCGTTTCTGTTGCGTTATCCAAAGAGAGATCAGTATATTTGTAATAAAAGCCATCGCCATCATTGTTATTGTCGAAGAACATGGGATCAAGATCAACTAGATCTTCTACATAATCCCAATCTAATAAAGGAGGGGGAATTTGATAAATGGAATCAAATTCCAAGTCCATATCAAATTCCCGGCTTGGTGAACTGTTGGTACACAATAGATAATAGCAATACTCAGGGTGGTAAGGAGTCAGTACCTCCAGCCAACTATCTTGCCATTGCGCTGGGTCCGTCAATATATCCTCCAAATTACTATTGGAAGCTAAAGTCGCAATCGTTCCATCCGCCAAAATAAACTCTTCATCATCCTCAACTTTACCATCCCACCAGGCTTTGCCAGCTACCTCAAATTCATACAAACACCCTCCAGGGGAAATCTGATGGTGCAATTGGCTTATGATTTCATTGCAGGAAGGGCTCGTCCCTAACAGTTCACTGCCCAATTTGTAAGGATTACACTCTGGGTTCATTGCTATGCAAGTAGCAATTTGCATTGGGGTAGCATCTTCTCCTAAACTTAAGCGGCAAAGTTGCTCACAAGTGATAGCACAGTCAAGTGTGTCGATAAGGGGTAGAGAAATATCTTCCAATTCAGGAAGACAATTGCTAATATTGGTTAAGTAGTCGACCCACTCGTCCAAACTCCATGGGGCGACACGCAACTCTTTGGTCACTTGATAAAGCCCGATTTGATGAAGAACAAGACTGTCCTGAATAGGAAGATTACTAGGAGAATAATTACCTTGTCCCGTACAATTGTCTTCTCCCACAATAGAATAAACCTGATTGTAAACTACCGTACCACAAGGGTCCTCAATACGAATAAGCAACTCATAGTCACAAGTAGCGCAGATCGTCCCGCAATCTGAAATATTCAAACTTTGATTCAAACCACTCATGTCGTACCTGAGTTTAAAGGAATTGCCTACCAACTCATTCATGATGCTCGATTGAGCAAAGCTAACCAAGCCTTCTACTTTATTATTGTCCATTAAACTCTCGGTGAATTCTACCTCCTTCGCGCCTGCACTGGATAAGGCTTCGACATTATCGGGCACCACTCCAGTCAGTGCCGTGGCGATTACTCTACCAGCAGCATCAATGTAAGATACACTCATTTGTCCATTGGCGTCCATGACCAGATTGCGTTTATAGTAAATGGCCTTTCCTACGTTACTACCAAACAAACGATGCAATTGAGTAGAAGAGGGATCATCATAAAAGTAGCGAGTTTCATGACCTTTTCCCAGCTGATAAAACTCGCCTACCCCACTCTGCCAAGCAATTCGTCCCGTTCCATCGTTTAAATAACGAACCTGAGTCATTGGATAGCCCTCAGCATCGGGGATCATTTCTTTGTACAATACGTCTGCCGAAGCATCACTGTATAATCCTGATGAAAAATAAAAACCGGCCCCTCCATCCTCTTTAATTTGACTCAAGGGGTCAGGAAGACTTGACAGACATGAATTGGTAAAGTCTCGATCAAAATGAGCCCGATTATAGCTAAGCCCCGAGCCCGTTACGGCAGGCTTGTTGAAATTCTCTTTATAGAATAAGTTATTGTTGCCCAAAGCAGGAACCGGCAACACATTTAAGGTCGGACGCCCTTCTACATCGTAATGTGCAGTAGCAACCAAGGTTTGTTCCTCTGTACTCAAATTGGTTTGCGTCTGTCGATTGCGCAATCCATCATCGAAGTAGCTCATTACTCGCTTGTATTTCCCCTCTTCAGCAAAGGTGGTCGTCCACTGCCAATTTTTATAGGATGCCCCTTCACCTGCTATTTGGTCTCCAAATTCATTAGCCAAGTTGAGTTCCCCGATGTCACTCCATTTCCCGTATTTGTAATGATCAAAGTTGCCATTAACTCCACGAATGAAACGCCCTACCGGACGAACACGCCAATACAGTTTGCCCGTTGGATAAATCGTAGCAATGGTATAATGATTGCTAGAGACCATCACATTTACAGCATTTGCAAATACCGCCTCACCACTTGGAGCAGTGCCTGCTACTTTGTTATCGACATAAACCCATTCTAGCTCATAATCTTCTGCCCCAAGCAAAAAATTCCATTTTAAAATATTAAGATGCTGTCCTGAATTATAATTGTTTTCTACGGTTAATTGAGTGTTAGGATCTAAAAAATCGTAACGCTCTATTTCCATCTGTAACTCCAAACGAATATCCTCAGGAATCAAATTGTGGATTGTAGAAGGATCGGTAATAATGGTTTGGAAGTCATCTAGACTAGCTTCTACTTTCTTGATGACCAAACGAGCTCCTCCTTGCACTAAAGAAAATCGTTGCAAACTTTCTTGTGTATCGGATACCCCATTATGGTTGATTGCAATTT
>JBCCSR010000342.1:0-5971 GCA_039199865.1 Bacteroidota bacterium | reverse complement strand
AGCTCCTCCATGCTGAAGGGTTTTTTGAGATAATCATTGCCTCCGGAGGCAAAACCTTTGGCGAGATCTTCGGTTTGATTTTTGGCGGTTAGAAACAAAATGGGCATCCCCGGATTTAGGGTACGAATTTCTTTACCAATGGTAAAGCCATCTTTGTTGGGCAGCATCACATCCAAAACACAAATATCGGGACGGTATTGTTGGAAAGCGGGCAGTGCTACTCCACCATCTGAAATCATGTTGACTTCAAAATTGCGGCTTTCCAGACTTTCTTTGACAATCTTACCCAAGTAGGGTTCGTCTTCAACGTATAGTATTTTGGTCTTGCTCATGATTTAGCTGAGTTGGCGAGGTAGAAAAACGATAAAAGTGGTTCCTTTGCCCTGCTCACTATTCACTTTGATACTGCCTTGATGCTTGTGGATGACGCTGGCCACATAACTCAAGCCCAATCCATAGCCCTTAATGTTATGGGCATCCCCCGTGGGTACTCGAAAGAACTTTTCAAAAATCTTGTCCTTGTATTCCGACGCAATGCCCATGCCCTGATCGCTCACTTTGAGCTCAATTCCATCTTCATGCGGATGGATGTCAATATCAACTTTCGGCTGCTGGGGACTGTATTTGAGGGCATTATCAATGAGATTGTAAAGGACACTGGTCAGATGAATGCGATCTCCTTTCAATAGAAAGTTGTTGCCCACTGAGTTGAATTCCACCTTTGCGGCTAAGCGTTCGAATTGCAATTTCCAAGAGTTTAAAATTTCTTGGGTCAACTCTTTAAGGTCCAGCATTTCCATTTTGAGTTCAGGTTCTCCTTTTTCAAATAAAGACATTTTGAGCACTTTGTCTACGAGAATAGCCAATCGGTTCAGTTCGAGTTTGGAGATATCGAGGTATTCTTTGGTCCTCTCCGGATTTTGGAGTGCATCAAAATTACTCATGGCCTCAATCGCTACGCCCACAGTTGTAATGGGCGTTTTCAATTCGTGAGTAACATTGCTGATGAAGTCATTTTTTAGCGCCGTCAAACGCCTTTGTTGTTGCAAACTTTGATAAATGATGAAAAAGGCCAAGGCAATACAGGAAAACAAGAGGAGGGCAAATAAAATTTGTGGCCAGATTTGAGCCAATAGATCCCCACGATAGTTGTGGAAACTAACAAGGTAAGAGCGACCAGTGAGAAAATCGCGTTGTACTTCGGTCTGAAAATCATGGCCAGCGATCTTTTCCTCTTGTCCCGCTATGAGGTGATATTGTTGTGGCAATTGACTTGCTTTGATGGCCTCAACAAACTTGACCTCGACCAAACTGTCCAGCACCTTATTTTGCAGAGAAGTATCGAGTAAACTTCGGTTGGAAGATTTATCTTCCATCTTGATAATCATCGATAACAAACCTGGTAAATCTTCTGGTTGACCAGTAATTTGAGTATGCACCGTCATTTTGGGGTTGGTCATCAACTCATTGATCTTTGTGACGTCGCCTTTGACAAAGGAGACAACCTGGGTACTATCGCTTTGTAAGAAGGGATCGCCCTTGATGATTTTTAGTCCATTAGTGCGGATGGGAATAGAGTCAAAGGTCGAACCGAAATCAACCTGGCTGGAGCGTAGGTCGGTAAAAACAAGTTTGTTGATCGTGTCAGAGGAGGTGGCCCCTGCTAGGTGGATCATCGCCTCTCTTGCCACCGAACGAATGGTATTGGCCAGTATATAATCTGCCTCTTTACTAAGCCGTTCCCGCTGATCCGCATATTCATTTTTTAGCCAAAACAACTGGAATAGGAGTAGCAGTAGCAAGCTGCTCAGCATTAAAAAGATAGATAAAAAACTTCGGTCGATGACTTTCATAACACTTCAAAAGTAGCCGTTTTTAGGGATAAACTCTCGTTCTATTAACCTTAATTAACTTTAAATAAAGGTTGGTTAACAATTCGAGAGGTCACAAGCGCTAACTTTGTCAAAAAAAACTTATGATGAAAAAATTATTGATTTGTATGATGACCGGATTCCCTTTTTTGTTGGCCGCACAAGGTACGGAAGGACAGATCCGTTACACGGAAACCATAAAACTAGAAATCGATTTGCCAGAAGAGCAGAAGCATTTACTGGCGATGATTCCCACTACCCAAACGGCCAACAAAATCCTTCACTTTAATGCGACTGAAAGCATTTATCTGGAAGATGACGCCAGCAATGATGACAGCTATGTGGAGGAAAACAGTACGCAGGGGGACGTTCAAATGAAAATGATCGTCATGCGTCCGGAAAATAAACTGTATAAAGATTTGGCCAATACATCCTTGATCCAGCTCCGAGAATTCAGAGGAAAAAAATTCTTGATCGATGAAGCCTTGGAAGCAAGCAATTGGAAATTGAGTGGAGAGGAAAAACAAATCCTCAACTACAATTGCCGAAAGGCAAGCTATCAAGACGGGGAGAACAAGGTAGAGGCTTGGTTTACCAGTGAACTCCCAATTCCCAACGGTCCCGATAGCTTTGGACAACTTCCTGGGATGATTCTCGAGGTCAACATGAACGATGGGAAATTGCACATCCTGGCAACGGAGGTGCAATTGACACCACAATCTGCGGAGGTGATTCAAGCTCCCCAAAAAGGTAAAAAGGTGAGCCGTGAAAAATTTGAAAAAATTGTGGAGGAGAAAACCAAAGAAATGCAAGAGGCAATGGGCGGCAGCGGCGTTCAGATTAACATTCGTAATTAGCTTTAATATTTTTATTATTTAGAGGATAGGTGTTGGATGAACTGGCTCTATCTGACATCTATCTTTTTTCCGCAAGATCGATCATCCATTTTTGTAGCTAGGCATTGGCATTGCTGGCCTAATGTCGAATCGTCAATTCCATTTTAATAAGGCAGAAATGTCTGTGGCCCTCTCTGTGGCTCGACATTGTTAAAGGATGGACTTTAGTTGCCATTGGCTAAAGCGATTCTTTTGATGCCACAAATCAACAAGTGAAAAAATGAAAAGAACAATAAGTATAGCACTCTTTTTGCTGATGAGCTTTTGGATTCAAGCCCAGGAAAAAGCTCAGATTCAAGGAATGGTCGTGGATAGTTTGAACACGCCACTTCCTGGGGCTACGGTCGTGTTGTTGCAACAAAGCGATTCCGTACTTGTCAATTTTTCCATTACTGATGGAAAAGGGAACTTTAGCTTACCTAAAGTTGAAATAGGACCATACGTTTTACAAATCAGTTATCTGGGTTATGCCAATTACAGTACCCCGTTGGTCTTAGCATCGGATACGGACCTGGGAAAACTCAAAATGCGGGCTAAAGAAGCAGTATTGGACGAAGTTTTGATTAAGGCCGAACACATTCCAATGCGCATCAAGAAAGATACGATCGAATACAATGCCGATGCTTTTAAGACGCGACCCAACGCTGCTGTAGAAGATTTGTTAAGGCGTTTGCCTGGGGTGGAAGTGGCACGCGATGGAACGGTTCGAGCACAAGGAGAAGTTGTGCAAAACGTATTGGTCGATGGGAAAAGCTTTTTTGGTGACGATCCACAAATTGCAACGAAAAATTTGCCAGCAGATGCGGTAGATAAGGTACAGGTTTTTGACAAAAAATCAGATCTAGCGGAGTTTTCGGGCATTGACGATGGACAAGAACAAAAGACGATCAACCTAGCTTTGAAGGCAGATAAAAAAGCAGGTTACTTTGGAAAAGTAGAAGCAGGTTATGGAACCGATCAAAGGTTTGAGAACCGAGCCAATATCAATCGCTTTAGTGGAAAAATGCAAATGTCGGCATTGGGGATGTGGAACAATGTCAACAAGCAAGGCTTTTCCATTAATGATTACATCAATTTTATGGGAGGGATACAAAATCTGATGTCGGGTGGAGGCAGTGGGGGGAGTTTATCCTTGAATTCGAATGATTTGGGTTTGCCCATCGACTTTGGTGGAAACAATGGATTGGTTAACACCGGAGCGGGAGGGCTCAACTTTAATTATGATTTTAGCCGAAGCACCCAGTTCAGGAGTAGCTATTTTTTCAATCGCATCGAAACGGTTCGAGCACGTAGTTTGAGTCGGGAAAGTTTTGTGGAAGACAGCAGCTTTGATTTTTTGGAGTCGGGCCAACAGCGCAATCGGAATTTGAATCATCGCGCCAATATTCGGCTGGAGCATGAAGTCGACTCTTTTTCCAATTTGATTGTACAAGCCAATTTGGGCCTTCGCAACGGGCGTTTGTTCAATGATCAATTCAACGAGACGTTTAACACAGCAGCCCTCCTCCAAAACGATAGTGAACGCAATTACCGTACTCAGTCACAAAATTTTGACCTCAATACCAATTTGACTTACCGACGTCGATTTCGGACGAGAGGACGGGTATTGGTTGCTGATCTATCTTTTGGCGCTCAGCAAAATGATGGAACAGCTGAACTATCGGCCCTCAACCGTTTTTATGATGCTAGTGGCAACACGATTAGTAAAGTAGATACTCTAATACAGGATCAGCTGCAGCAAAATGATCAGTTGGAATACGGAGCGAGTTTGTCGTACACGGAGCCTTTGGGAGGCGGTCGTTATTTGGGGCTTAGCTATCGCTATCAGCAGTTGACGAACGAGATTCAAAAAGAATTCTTCTATACTTTTTTAGGGAACCGACGATTTAATTCTGATTTGAGCAATGCCTTTGAAAGGGATTATCATTATCATCGTACGGGTTTGAATTTTCGATTGAACCGTAAAAAATTTAATTTCACCGCTGCGGTCAATTGGCAACAATCTGAGCTAAAAGGTGTTTTCCAACAAATGGACAACCCCATTCAAAAACAATTCAGTAACGTACTGCCGAGCTTGTTCTGGGATTTTAAAATGGATGCCACCCGCAATATTAATTTCAGATACCAAACTAGTGTCCGCGAACCCTCTTTAGAACAATTACAACCCATTGTTGACAATAGCGATCCACTCCGTATTTACTCGGGGAACCCCGATTTGCGCACCGCATATGCCCACGACTTGAGTCTTCGATTGATGTCTTTTGATCAATTTACTTTTGTCAACTTATTTGCCACGATCAATGCTCGTTATACCCGCAATCAGATCACCAATGCCCGGCGCATTGACAATTTATTTCGGCAACAAATTCGTCCGGTGAATGTAAAAGATGATTTGCTGCTCAACAGTTCTGTTTCCTTTGGAAGTCCGCTCCGCTTCATCAAAAGCAAAGTGAATATCAACTATGAAAATCGGTACAACCGAGCCAGAATTGTCATCAATGACTTGGAGGAGATCGGACATCTTTGGACCCATACCATCGATTTTAGTTTTGAGAATCGAAAGAAAAAAGTAGTAGACTTTATAGTTGGGACGAAATGGGCTTTGAACCAAAATCGCTACAGTGAAAGTGCGCATCTCAACCAAGCGTATCTGAATCAGACCTATTATTTGGATCTCAACATCGATCTGTTTCGCTCTTGGCGATTGAGTACCGCTTTTGATTATCAGATCTATTCTGCTGAGAATTTTGGCGCCCGTCAAGAGATTCCGATTTGGAAAGCAGAACTATCAAAAACGGCGTTTAAGGATCGACTGGAATTCAGATTATCTGTCTTTGATTTGCTGAATAAAAATATTGGAGTAGATCGTAGAACGGCCTGGAATTATGTAGAAGAAGAGCGGGTGGTGTCCTTGGGAAGGTATGCGATGCTAAGTGTGGTTTATTCGCTTTCTGGTTTTAAAGGCAGTTCATCTGGAATTGAGATACAGACGAGTAGAAGAAACTAAGCAACACATCAATCATTGATGCATTGGGCCAAACCTATTTTTATGTTTGGCCCAATTTTGTTTGGAGCTTCCATCAGCTTTCAAAAAAAATCCAAAACACGTTCCATTTTTTCTTTAGTGGGCCATTGTATTGGCCATTTTATGGGCTCTCATCCAGGGCATAATATTCTTTTTTCTTTCCAAATCGAGAAAGTATT
>JBCCSR010000341.1:0-5971 GCA_039199865.1 Bacteroidota bacterium | reverse complement strand
GTCAGATTTTCGCATGAAGCGAAAATCTGACTTCCAACGAGATGAACAAAAGGATTAGCGGAGCAAAATGACGGAGCCCATTACTTGGTACTTGCCCTTTTCATTTTGCTGTCCTCTCCACACGGTTCCATCTTCAAAGATTGCGGAAGCTTTCCATACGTAGACGTCTTGCGGAAGGAGCTTGCCTTGATAAACTCCATCCCAGGCTTCAGCGGGTTGGCCATCTTCTAATTCTTTGGATTCCCAGAGGAGCTGCCCATAGGTCGAGAAGACGCGAATATGGTATTCTTTCATGCCTACTCCTTTGGGTTTGAATAAACGAACATCACCGATTCCTTGCTCGGGAGAAAATCCGTTGGGAACAAACAAGCCCTTGATAAAATTGGGATACAAACTGATTAAAGTATCCGCAACACAGCCGTAGTCATTACTCGCTTCGAGATAGACTTGTTTGACGGCATTGGTAAAGTAGCGATGGCTGGGATTTTCTTCTTCGGAAGTACCACCGTCACCAAAATCCCAGAAGTAAAATTCTGCGTCTTCAGAGAGATTGGTAATGTCGTATTGTCCCGTTTTCTGGCCATTCTCCAAAATTTCTTCCATCTCAAAATTGGCAATTGGCGTGGGGAAGACCTGGATGACACTATTGAGCTCCACAGTATCAAAACAAGTTTCATCCACTCCGACCATTAAGCGTACATCATAATTGCCGACCTCATCGTAGACGTGTACAGGATTGGCTTCCTCTGAATAGGTGCCATCTCCAAAGTCCCAAAGATAGTGATTGGCTTCTAATGATCGATTGCCAAATTCGACTTCCAGCGGCGTACAGCCTTCTTGGCCAAGCAGGTTAAATTCAGCGGTAGGTTGTGGGAAAATGGTAAAGGCATCTTCCGTCGTATCTCGACAACCGTATTCATTGACGGCAATCATTTGTATTTCATAATCCCCACTGTTTTCATAGGTATGGGTTGGATCATTGAAAATCGATTGGATGCTATCGCCAAAATGCCATTCAAACCCGTTGGCGCCCACCGATTGATTTTCGAAATAAATGTCTGCGGGCAATCCACACAGTTGATCCTTTTCGTAAGCAAACTGGGCGGTGGGTACTGGATTGACCAAAAGATTGAGAATGGAAGTATCATTAAAACATCCATTGGCATCCGTAACCGTTAGTTTGACCTCATAAGTACCGGAATCCAAATAAACGTGGCTGGGATTTTCTTCGATTGAAGTGTTGCCATCACCGAAATCCCATTCAAAAAATTCTACTCCCTCCGATTGATTGTCAAACTGGATGCTAAGTGGGGCACAGCCATATGTTACTGGGCTATCAAACTGTACATCCGGCAATCCTTTGACCAAGACTTCCGAGGTATATACTGCCGGACATTGGTTGACAGAGGAGAGTCCGGTGAGCGTTACCGTATAGGTCCCAACACTATCAAAGACATGCGTAGGAGAAGTCAGGAACGAGCTATTGCCATCGCCAAAGTCCCAAGCATTTCCGGAAATGTTGATGGATAGATTTTCAAAACTAATCTCCTGACCTACGCAGACAAAAGGAGCGTGAGTGAACAGTACGGCTGGCGGTGGAATGACTTCAATTTCTACGGTTGCCGTATCGTATCCACATTCGGAATAGGCATACTGGATGACCGTGTAAATACCGGGTTCCTCAAAAGTATGGATGGGATCTACTTGAGTACTGGTATTGCCATCACCAAAGTCCCACTCGATGATTGCGCCATTGGTAGAGAAGTTATTAAATTGTACTTCGTGTGGGGCGCAACCATCATCGTCGGAAAGCTCAAAAAAGGCTTGAACCTGCGCAGGTTCTACAACGATATCCTTGTAAATGGTGTCCGAACCGCAGACATTTGTGGCTATGAGCATGGCAGTATAAATGGTTGTTGTCGTGTCAGTGGTATAGGTCTGTGGTTCGGGAAAAGGATCAGTGGAAGTTTGTCCGTTGCCAAAGTCCCAGAAATAATGGGTAATACTTCCAGTAGAACTATTGGCAAAATCTATAATCAACGGAGAGCAATCTGTTTGAGGTGCCATTCCGAATGTTGCTTTTGGATCGGGGTGAACGGTGATGAGTTCTTGGTAGAAACTCGTTCCGCAGATATTGGTAACCGTAAGGCTAATCACATAGGTTGTATCATTGATGCCCGGATCTAGATAAAAAATGTCGGGGCGCTCCGCTGTACTGGTTTGGCCATTTCCAAAGTCCCACAAGTATTCTAAGCCTTCTCCATCACTGGTATTGTTGAGGTGCACATAAATACCCGAACAAGCCTCTGCCGTATCGGGCGTAAAATAGGCATTAGGAAGGTCGGTGATGGTGATGGGGTGGGAGATGGTATCCATACAACCAAATTCATTTTCTACCGTCAACAGGATATTGTAAACGCCTGGATTGGTGAAAGAATGAACGGGATTGAAGGAATTGGAGGTGTGGTTGTCTCCAAAATTCCAGTGGCTGTCGTATCCGACGGGACTATTGTTGGTAAACTGTACCGGCTCATTTCTACAGGCCAAATCCGGTAGATCAAATTCAGGTTCTTCCATCGGAAAGACGGTGACTACTCGAGTATCTTCTTCATAACATCCAGAGGCATTGGTGTAGGAATAAGTGAGGGTATAATTTCCAGGATTGACTCCGGAAGGATCAAAAATACCGTCTTCTACATCGATCAAGCCAATGCCGCTCCAAACGCCGCCCGGAGGGCTGTTGCCTTTCAACTGGAAAGAGCTTTCGCCAAAACAAGCTTCGAGATCGATCCCCGCAAAAACTTGAGGTAGCGGATGAACCGTCACGTAGAGAGAGTCTCTGACTTCACAATTGCCAGTTCCCTGGCTGTAGATCATCAAGTGCGTTCCCTCACCCGCCTCTGCTGGATCAAAGATGCTCCCACTTAACCCACCGTTTGACGTGGTATACCAATTGCCACCAGCGGGATAGGCGTTTTGACTCAAGTCAATTGCCCCTTCGTCAATACACAAGTTTTGATTGTTCCCCGCATCCAAAGGATTGGGCATGACGACTTGGATATTGGATTCAATGGTATTGGTACAGCCGTTGGGATCGGTGTATTCGTAAGTTAGAATGTAAAAACCAGGACCTCCGGCCAGTTGTGGGTTAAAGAAGTTGTTGATGACACCGCTGCCCGACCAAGTTCCACCACCGGGGCTGGTAAAGGGAAGGGTGACTAGTCCTGGGGTGTTACAATAAGTTGTATCGTTGGTTGTCAATACGGGTAAGGCGTTGACAATGACATTCATATCGGCACTGGCTTCGCAGCCATTGGCATTGGTGTAGGTATAAGTAAAGTTGTAATTGCCGGGGCCAGATTGACTGGGTGAAAATTGATTGCCATCGAGTTGGCCTCCATTGTTGGCTACCCAGGACCCTCCAACCGGATTGGCCAGAAGGGGAATGTCTTCCGTATCGACACAGATTTCAATGTCTTGTCCAACATTGACATTAGGTAAGGCGTACACTTCAATTTCGATCAGGTCAGTAGCAGAGCAAGTTCCTTCTCCAATGGTATAACTCAGCAAATGGGTGCCGACTCCGGCGATGGATGGATTGAAGATGGTACCAAATAAGCCATCGCTTCCGTTGGCCAACCAAATTCCTCCACCGGGGCTAGCCGCAATACTCAAGTCTACTGGGTTGGCATCCACACAGAGGCTCAGATCTGGTCCTGCATCAGCAGTAGCCGATTCCACAAGGGTTAGGGTCATGCTATCCACATTTGTACAGAAATTATTAGGGTCAGTGTAGGTATAATACAATTGATAGCTGCCGATTCCCGGAGCGTTTGCTGCATTAAAGATGCCGTTGGAGTTCACTCCTGGACCCGACCAAATTCCACCGCTTGGACTATAACCGGTCAACTCTACATTGCCAGGGCCATTACAAAAGGTAGTATCCGTGGTCGTCAAGGGAGGAAGATCATTGACGGTGATATTGACCTCTGCGCTAGATTCACATCCATTGGCATTGGTGTAGGTATAAGTGAAGTTGTAAGTGCCAGGTCCGGAGTTATCGGGAGAAAATTCATTGCCATTCAGTTGTCCTCCATTATTTGCGGTCCAGGTTCCTCCGCTCGGGGTAGCGGTGAGGTTAAGGTTCTCATCGTTGATACAAACGGCTTGATCTTGAATGATACTGATATTGGGTAGGGGAAAAACTTCGATGCGTAGGATATCCGTTGCTTCACAAGTTCCTTGGCCTACCGAATAGCTAATTACGTGTGTTCCGACTCCGGCAGTAGCAGGGTTAAAAATACTGCCCACTAAGCCTTCACTACCATTGGCGGACCAAGATCCTCCGACGGGAGCGGCAGTTGACGCCAAATCAATAGGGGCTGCATCGATGCATAAACTCAAGTCTGGTCCTGCCTCCACATCATCGGGTTCGATCACTGTGACGGTTGAACTGTCTTGATTGGTACAAGTTGTATTCGGATCGGTATAGAAATAGTACAATTGATAGGTTCCTACTCCTGGGGTGTTTGCCGCATTAAAGACGCCGTTCGGACTCACTCCTGGACCCGACCAAATTCCACCGATAGGACTGTAACCCGTAAGTTCTACATTACCAGGGCCATTACAGAAGGTGGTATCGGTGGTCATCAGAGGTGGAAGATCATTGACGGTAATGTTGACCTCTGCACTGGCTTCACAACCATTGGCATTGCTGTAAGTATAAGTGAAGTTGTAATTTCCTGGACCAGAATTATCGGGAGAAAATTCATTGCCATTGAGTTGTCCTCCATTGTTTGCCGTCCAGGTTCCTCCGCTTGGGGTAGCAGTAAGCGTAAGATTTCCTTCGTTGATACAGATGGCTTGATCTTGAATGACATTAATATTGGGTAGTGGAAAAATCTCGATGCGTAGAATATCGCTTGCTTCACAGGTTCCTTGCCCTACCGAATAGCTGATGACGTGTGTACCAACTCCGGCAGTGGCAGGATTGAAAATACTACCCACCAAGCCCTCACTACCATTGGCCAACCAAGTTCCTCCAAGGGGAGCGGCCGTTAGTGCCAAATCAACCGGGGCTGCATCGATACACAGACTCAAGTCTGGGCCAGCCTCCACTGCATCGGTCTCGATTACCGCAACGCTTAAGCTATCCACATTGGTACAAGTTGTATTGGGATCGGTGTAGGAATAATACAGTTGATAAGTCCCTAAACCTGGGGAGTTTGCTGCATTAAAGACGCCGTTTGGGCTCACGCCTGGTCCCGTCCAATTGCCACCAGCAGGGCTGAATCCCGTTAGGACAATATCGCCAGGGCCATTGCAAAAACTTTGATCGGGGCCGGCTTCCACTTCAGGTAGATCCTGAATTAGGATGGTTTTCGAGGCAGAGGCAGAACAATTATTGGCATTGCTGTAAGAATAGGTAAGGGTATACAATCCTGGACCAGAAGCTTGGACATCAAAATTGTTCCCATTGAGGACGCCATTATTGTCTACGGTCCAAACCCCTCCCGCAGGACTAGCTCCGGTCAGGATGACCATTTGATCATTGCTACAGGCACTTTGATCGGGTCCGGCCTGGACTTCAGGTGCGGGTAAAATGGTGACTTGCATGCTGTCTTGAAGGTCACAACCTCCTTCGCTAAAGCTGTAGATCAAGGTATGGGTACCCAAATGATCACTAGAAGGCGTATACCAGCCGTTATCCGCTACACCCGTACCGCTCCAGGTGCCTCCTCCCGGAGATGCACTGATATTAAAACCGGGTTCATTGGCGCAAATGACATAGTCATCATCAAGTGTAAGTGTGCCGGGTTGAACCACAATAAAGGTGTCTCGAATAGTGCTGGAACCACATTGATTGATGGCATTTAGCGTGACGACGTACTCTCCCGGAGTAGTATACTGAATATTACTCGGGTATTGATCATTGGAAGTAGAGGGCGTTGCGCCCGGAAAACTCCAATTG
>JBCCSR010000340.1:0-5972 GCA_039199865.1 Bacteroidota bacterium | reverse complement strand
TGAAATACCCCGCCCACTAAATCAGAGATGAGCACTTCGGAAATGGTAATCCCAGCTAAAGCTAAAGTATTTTTAAAAAGGTCATGGGTTAAAGGGCGGTTGGGTTGCATTTTCTCTAGAGATACCGCAATGGCTTGGGCTTCAAATGCGCCAATGATGATGGGAAGTCGTCGAAAGCCTTTTTGTTCTTCCAAAATCAGTGCATAATTTCCTTTGCTGGATTCACTATTCGCTAAAGCAATAATATTTAGTTCAACTTTTTTCATTCAGTTGCATATCCATTTTTATAAATTGACACAATTCTTCAACATCTCCAAATGGAGCAATCACGTAATTGTCTTGCGATAGTTTAAATCGTTTTTTGCCTTCGATCTCAATGGTGTAGCGCTTAGCCAAATACAACATTTTGCCTTCATGGGAAAGGACAGGTATTTCGAAATGCCGGAGTGCAAAGAGTAGGAATTCCTTCGGATCGTAATCTTCCATTGATGCTAAATTTTCCATCATTAGACTTTAATAAAGTCTGTTGGTTATTGAATTAAATATTCAAATGATTGATGACGATGCGATGGTTGCCCGTATCGGCCGCCACCATGATTGCTCCTTCGATACAAATTTGGAAGGGCCAATACAAACTCCCTTCCGTGCTCCAGATCGTATTTTTATTCTCACTCCCCGTGGTAAAATTATCTTGCCCCAACACATTATTAGCGGAGGTATTGTGTTGTTCAGGCAATTGCGCAAACCACAAGAGTCGACTGCTTCCAGTGTCTGCCACCCACAAACCATTTTTGTAAAAACAGGTATCATAACACCAATTCAGAGTATTGGCTTTGGGAAACCATCCAAACTGATTTTGCCCATTTGCCTCAAAAGAAGGCTGCCCAATGATTACGTCTGCCTTTTTTTGGTCAAGTGCGGTGGTCCAGTCTTGCCACAATAAAACTCGATAGTATTGCGTATCCGTAATGGTCATCTGCCCATTTGGGCTCACCTTTACGGAATAGGGCCAGATGGGATCATTATGATCATAATCTCTTTCCGTAAAAGAGGCCTTGCCAATCACTCGGTCTGCCGCCGCAAAGTTTTGATTTGGTATTTGCTTAAAATACAAAACTCGACGATTTCCAGTATCTGCAATCCAGAGTTGTTGGCCATCGGAAAAAACTCCATAGGGCCAATTTAGCGATTGAGCCGAGGGAGGATGACTAATGCCTTTTACATTGGGATCATTGCTTTCAAAGTCAGCTTGTCCAATTACAACATCAGCTGGCTGTCCGTCTTGGGTAGGCAATTGCCACCAAATCAAAACCCGATGATTCCAAGCATCCGCTACCATGAGTTTCTCTCCATCCGACCAGATTCCCGACGGATAAAACAAACTCGACGCACTGACTTTTCCATTGGCATTTCTCCCCGTTTCTGCTTTCGCCATTTGCCCTAAAACTACATCGGGCTGTTGAAATTCAGTAGTGGGCAATGCATTCCAGAGGAAAAGTCTATTCTGTGCAGTATCCGCTACAAACAACTTATTGTCCACTAAAAACACCCCTCTGGGAGCAAGTAAAGGATTGTCTTTTGCACCGCTGAAAACTTGTGTCTTCGTGACTATATTTTCTAATACTACCGCTTCCTTTTTTTCCATTTCAAAAATTAAATTCTAATTTCATTTGATCGAGTTCATCCCTTCTCGTTTTAATGTCGCAATTGACAAAGCGCTATCGTCTACTGTTTGTTTTTTCCACAAACCTTGGCTTGCCAATAGTTTTGCTACTTTGAAGGCCACATCTCGGTTTTAACAAATTCTAGGCAATTGCTCACCTACCAACATATTGACGACTCGCTTGCCGCCAATTCGACTGGTGAGAAGCACTTGTCGAGGATGCGTTTCGACAACTTCGCCAATGATGGAGGCCTGTCTACTGTGTTCAAAAGACTTCATTTTTTCAAGTACTTTTTCAGCAACAGCGGCAGCTACAACAGCGATAAAGATGCCTTCATTGGCCACGTAAAGTGGATCAAGGCCCAATATTTCACAGGCACCGTAAACTTGTTCGTCAATGGGGATATCCTTTTGGAAAATATCAATTCCCAATTTTGTATCTCTTGCGATTTCGGTCAAAACCGTCCCGAGGCCACCTCGGGTGGGATCGCGAAGCAAATGGATGTCTTGGCCAAAATCATCCAGCAAAGCTTTGACAATATGGTTTAAATTTCGGGTATCACTTTCAATGGTCGTTTCGAACTCCAAGCCCTCCCGAACGGACATAATGGCCATTCCGTGGGTCGCCAGATTGTCGCTAACAATTATTTTATCGCCCTCTTTTACTTTGGAAACAGCAATATTGGCTTTGGGATGTAAAGGTCCCACCCCCGTAGTATTGATAAAAATCTTATCCCCTTTTCCCCGTTCCACTACTTTCGTGTCGCCAGTGACAATTTGTACCCCAGATTGTTGACAGGCAAATTTTATGGCAAGCAGAATGTCCCAAAATTCTTTCATCGACAAGCCCTCTTCGATAATAAAACTCAAGGAAAGAAACTGGGGGATGGCTCCACACATCGCCAAGTCGTTGACGGTTCCATTGACTGCCAATTCACCAATATTTCCACCGGGAAAGAAGATGGGAGAAATGACGAAACTATCGGTTGTAAAAGCAGTTGGACCATTGAAGTGGAGGGTGGCTCCGTCGTGCCTTTTGTCGAGCCAGTCATTTTTGAGCAAATCAAAAACACCGCTGTCCAACAATTGATTGGTCAACAAACCACCACTTCCATGTCCTAGGGTAATGACTTCAAAATCCAATTGGGGCATTGGGCAAGACAAAGCCATTTTTATTTTTTTCTCTTTTTGAGATACTCCATCCATATCCTAAATTGCTTGAGTGGCCAAATGATTGAGTTGATCAGAAAAGTGATAATAGGCGGCACAAGCTCCTTCTGAACTCACCATTGGCGCACCCAAGGGATTTTCAGGTTTACATTTTTTCCCAAAATTGGGACATTCGAGGGGTTTCTTCAAACCCTTCATAATATCTCCAGCCACACATTCGGCATTCTCGGGAGCTTCGGGTATGTTGACCGCAAATTTCTTGCGCGCATCAAAAGAGGTGTATGCTCCTTTGACTTGATAACCACTTTGCGGGATGACATCCATCCCCCGCCACATTCTATCGGTCACCTCAAAGACTTCATAAATGGTTTCCATTGCTCGAGGATTGCCCCTTTCCCTTACCATCCGCACATATTGGTTTTCCAGCTTGGCCTCTCCCCTTTCCAATTGCTTGACCGTCATCAAAATGCCTTGCAAGATATCAACTGGCTCAAATCCAGTAATAACAATGGGTACCTTAAATTTTTCCACCAATGGATAATACTCTTGCATGCCCATAATGGTGCAAACATGGCCCGCTGCCAAAAAACCTTCTACCACACATTCGTCGTCACTCACCAAAGCCTCAATGGCCGGTGGAACCAAAACGTGGGAAGCTAAGATAGAATAATTTTTCAGTCCCATTCGATGGGCATGAACCACGGAAAGCGCATTTGCCGGTGCAGTGGTTTCAAAACCAACGGCAAAGAAGACAACTTGCTGATCGGGATTTTGCGCCGCAATTTTCACCGCTTCTAAAGGAGAATACAGGATGCGGATGTCTGCTCCATTGGCCTTGGCCTCCAATAAACTTTTCTCCGAACCAGGGACGCGCAACATATCGCCAAAAGAGCAAAGAATCACTCCCCTTTCTTCGGCAAGGTAAACTGCCTTATCAATCAAATTGAGGGGAGTCACACAAACCGGACACCCCGGACCGTGGACCATATTGATCTCTTTGGGTAGCATATTGAGAATGCCATTTTTGACCAAACTATGGGTCTGACCTCCACAGACCTCCATGATCGTCCAAGGACGGGAAACGGTCTTTCCAATTTCTTCCAAATAGCGTTGCGCCAATTCGGGATCTCGATATTCTGTTAAAAATTTCATGGGCTTAATTTTAAGAGTTGTATTCCTCCTTGTCGGGAAGAAAATCTGAAATATTCAATTCGTCTTCTACTTCTCCCATCTCCTCCAAATACTGAAACGTTTTCTTGGCTTCTTCCTCATCCACAATACTAATGGCCACCCCAACGTGTACCAAGACATAATCATCTATCTTTGCCTTGGGGACCATGTCCAAACTCGCTTCTTTGATGATTCCACCAAAAGAAACCTTTGCCATTCGCACCAGTCCATCAAATTTGGTTTCAATGGATTTTATTTTACCTGGAATCGCTAAACACATGTTTATTCAATTTATTTTTATGAAATGTGGCCTTATGCTTTTTAATCTGGTAGCAAACCAATTGTCCAAATGAAATATTCTCATCATTGGGCGCTAATTGCTGGTGGAAATAAAGATCAAAATCTTGATCAAGGTAATGCAGCATCAAATCCACGAGCAGGCTATTTTGAAATACGCCACCGCTAAATGCAATTTGTTTGATCTTCAAATGCTTCGCCACCCTTTTCACCAAACTCACCAGTGAGTAATGGAATTTGGCGGCAATGAATGCTGGTGTTTTTCCCTTTTTCAAATCTAAGATGATCTGTGTCAACAAAAATTGGGTGGGAATAGAATTATGAAAGGCGATCTCGCTAAAATAGCAGGAAGAAAAATGGAAACCATACTGTTTAAAATAATTGCTGGCCATTGCTTCTAATCGCATGGCGGCTTCTCCTTCATAACTTTGCTTGTTCATTATGCCAAGCAGTGCAGCTACGGCATCAAAAATTCGACCGACACTCGAAGTCTGCAATCCTCCTTCCCTTTGCAAAAGTTTGTGATAAATCCGCCACTCTGTCGGACTAAATTTTTCTTTTAAAAGATCTTTTGCCTCCTTGATGTTCCAAGCAATGGATAAAGCCGAGATGCGAGGTTCTTTCGGCATTTTATCCCCCAAAATAAAATCAAAATACGCAAAGTGCTGACAGCGTTGAAACGCATACTGCTCGTACTTAAAAAACTCGCCGCCCCAAATCTGACCATCACTTCCCAGGCCCGTTCCATCCCAAATCACCCCCAATAGAGGGGCATCGGAATGCATTAAATGGTGTTCCCCGATGATGGCACCAAAGTGTGCTTGATGATGCTGGATCTTTTGAATGGGTAATTTTAGGGCACTCGCCAGTTGATCTCCGTATTGACTGGATGGATAGCCCGCATGTTCATCTCGCAAGATGATTTCGGGTTGCGTCTTGAACAATTGAAGGAAATGCTCAATGGTTTGTTGATAGTTTTGTTGACTATCAAAATGGGTTAAATCTCCTAAGTACTGACTGATATAAGTATTGTTTTGATGTAGAAAACTAAAGGTACTTTTGAGCACGGCGCCCATGGCCAAAATACTGGTCTCAGGCCATTTCAAAGAAGCATTAATATAAGTTGGTGCCAATCCCCTAGACCGTCGAAGGATGATTTTGTGTTTTTTAAAAAAGGAAAACTGAACGAGACTATCATCTTGTGGAATGACGATCTTCCGGTTGTTGCTTACAATAAAATCCGCCAGTTCGGATAGCTCATTCAAAGCCTTCTCCTCCTTGTATACAATCGGTGAGTGGCTTACATTGGCACTCGTTGCGACAATCGCTTGGCCAAATCGCTGCAATAGCAATTCATAAATTGGCGCATACGGCAGCATGATACCGACTCGATTTAGTCCGGGAGCAATGTGAGGCAACAGTCCCGGAATTTGTTCCGAGTCGACCAAAACTATAGGAGCAACCTCATTTTTCAATTACTTAATCACTTCCTTTCCAATGGAGTGTCCGCTTGACAAATTGGCTCGGGGAAACATTAGTGCAAAAGGTTTGCTCGGTCGGTGCTTTCTTTTTCGCAATTCCAACACTGCTTTTTCATTGCTGGCATCACAGGTCAACAAATAGCCTCCAATTCCCTTGATGGCTACTATTTTACCAGCCTTCCAATATGTCG
>JBCCSR010000339.1:0-5977 GCA_039199865.1 Bacteroidota bacterium | reverse complement strand
TCAATATCTACTCCACCGTTGTCTTGCTCCTTGATGCTATTGGAATTAAAACTAAAATAACCATCGTAGCGTCCGCCCTTGGCATGGTACCAGACACTGCCCGCAAAGGCATTGATGCTATTGACTTGGGTGACGTATTGTCCGTCGTGTTTCATCCGTCGATAATCCAGGGAAAGATTGATGCCATTGGCAAAGTTTCGGCTATATTCTCCTTTGAAAGAGTGATTTTCTTGGCCTTGTTGGGAATAGTATGCCCGGGTAAAGGCATTTTTTTTGATGCGATAGTAGGGCGTATTTCCGGAATGGCTTTGGTATAGGTCGTATTGATGAAAACCAATATCATAGCCACGGCGGAAAATGGGTTCGTAAAACAATTGATAGTGCGCCGAACCCACATTTCCTAGGTTGCCGTATTCGAAATCTCTGAGGCGAATGGGATCGTACTGTTGAAAATTATCCAGTAAGGAATCGAGGAATGGGATTTCTTCATTGGGATTATCAGCATAGAAATAGAACACTCCAAAAGTATCGGGATCGAAAACGTATTCGCTCTGGCTCCCGCCTCCTCTTCCTCCACTGGTAATACTGGTTCCAATTCCCCCCAAGTCTGGAAACTGGGCCGAGGCGACAGAGCAGAGAAGTAAAAAGAAAGCCAGACTTGCTTTGAATTTCAACATCGATCGAAGCGCATTTCAGTGCTGAGTATTGAGCGCACCAATAGGAAACAATGATTCAAGATCTGTGATCTGATCGTTAATGCTACAAAAACACGGAAGCGCAAAAGTGGCTTTGCCTCTCTGCGCTGACAAGCAATTCATTGGCTTGTTCAATGGTTTATGGTGCAGCCGGACTAGAAGTCAATAATAAAACCTTCAGGGAAGGAAAATATTTTCAAATACTTTACTTTTAATTGATTGTATTGGCTGCGCCCACTTGGAACCATCTAGGCTTTTTCTTCTTGAGGCAAGACGCCCGGATGCATTCCCATTTGTGAAAAACCGCCGTCGTGATACAAGTTTTGCATCGTCACCATTTTCGTGAGATCCGAGAAGAGCGTAACACAGTAATCGGCACAAGTATCAGCGGAAGCATTGCCCAAAGGCGACATTTTATCGGCATAATCAAAAAAGTCGCTAAAGCCTTTGACACCACTTCCAGCAGTGGTCATCGTCGGCGACTGTGAAATGGTATTGACTCTTACCTTTTTTTGTTGACCAAAATGATAGCCAAAACTTCGGGCAAATGACTCAAGTAGGGCTTTTGATTCTGCCATTTCGTTGTAGTCGGGAAAGGTTCTTTGTGCCGCAATGTAAGTCAAACCCAGAATAGAGCCCCAATCGTTGATGGCATCAAATTTCAGCATGGTTTGCATCATTTTATGGAAAGAAATGGCAGAGATATCAAAGGTCTTCTGCATCCAATCGTATTTCAAATTGGTATACTCTCGTTTTTTACGCACATTGACGGACATCCCGATGGAATGCAAAACAAAATCGACTTTTCCTCCGAGGATTTCCATGGATTGTGTAAATAAGTTCTCGAGATCCTCCAGACTGGTTGCATCCGCTGGGATGATCGGAGCATTGAGTTTTTCTCCCAATTCTTTGAGGGTCCCAAAGCGAAGCGCTACCGGAGCGTTGGTAAGGGTAATGGTTGCTCCTTCTGCGACGCAGCGCTCTGCTACTTTCCAGGCAATTGATTTTTCATCGAGTGCCCCGAAAATGATTCCTTTTTTTCCCGCTAGTAAGTTATAAGCCATAACATGAATGATTGTTGGTTCGTAACAGATATCCCAATCGACTTTGAGTGCACCTATTTACTTCAATCAAGTGGCAGTTTGATCTCCGAGCGCATCACCGCTAGGATAGTGCCTTTGATCTCTAGATCCTACTAGGGACTCAAAACCATTTTCGGACCTTTGCCGAATTTGGGCTTTTCTTTTTGCAGCCCCAAATATAGGAAAACTTTGCTTTAACCCGACAGACTATTGGGCCAATAACTCTTTGGCATTTTCAATGGCAGAAGCACTGGGTGGATTTCCACTGAGCATGGTCGCCACGGCACGTATCCGTTCGTCTGGCGTCAGCAATTTGACTTTGGTCGCGGTACGGTCTTCCAAGACTTTTTTGTAAACAAAATAGTGCATATCGGCTTTTACGGCAATTTGTGGACTGTGGGTAATGGTGACCACTTGATGGCGATTGGCCAAATCCTGGAGAATATTCCCCATCTTCAGGGCGACATCACCAGAGATTCCCGTATCGATTTCGTCGAAAATGAGGGTGGGCAAGGGGATGGCATCCGCTACGAGCGATTTGGTACACAGCGTGAGTCGAGATAGTTCTCCACCGGAGGCCACATCTTTGAGGGGTAAAAAACGGCTTCCTTTATTGGAGGCAAAGAGGAAGTTGACATCGTCTAGCCCCGTCGCGTTGAGTTCGTCGAGGGCTTTGATTTCTACTTTGAGTCGAGCGTATTCCATGGCCAATTGCGCCAGGAGTTGTTGGACATTGATCTCGAAGTCTTCTACGACTGCGTGCCGGGCTTTTTGTAAGATCTTGGCTTTTTTGTGCAAGCTCTTTTCTTGTCGAGTCATTTCGCTCTGCAAGTACTCGATTTCATTGGACAGATCGCCAAAAGCATTGAGTTGGTCTTCCAGGCGATACTGAATGGCCAGAAGTTCTTCTATCGATTTGACGCGATGCTTATTCTGCAGTTTGTAAATTTGATCGAGTCGAAGTTCTATTTCGGAGATGCGTTGGCCATCGTATTCGGTTTGTTCGGCAATACTTTCGAATTCTTGCGTAAGGTCCTGCAATTCGAGGATGGCTCCCTGATACCTTTCGTAGACGCTTTCCAGGTCGGGATGGAAATTTTTGATTTGGCCAATGGCTAGGGCGATGCTTTCTAGCTGACCAATCGTAGATTGCTCGTTTTCACTTAGTTGTTGAAACGCTTGGCTCAGAGTAGTCTTGATGCCCTCGGCATTACTGAGTCGGCTCATTTCTTCTTCCAAGGATGCTTGTTCCCCTTTTTCCAAGCTAGCTTCCTTGAACTCATTGAGTTGGAAATTGAGAAAATCCATTTCCGTCGTCGCGTTCTGGTTTTGCTGAATCAGCTGAGCCAACTGTCTTTTGCCCGTCTGGTATTGTTTGAACTCTGCTTGGTAATCTGCTAGCAGACTGGTATTCCCCGCCAGGGCATCGATCATTCGCATCTGAAAAGAGACATTGTGGATGTCTAGCGTATCAAACTGCTGATGAAGATCAATGATGGCCGCGCTCAATTGTTGGAGAATTTTCAGATTGACGGGGGTATCGTTGACAAAAGCCCTCGATTTGCCCGCTGGAGTCAACTCCCTACGGATGACAATTTCGTAGTCGTAATCAATATCGTAGAGATCAAAAAAACCTTTGAGACCATATCGGGAGATGTCGAAAAAGCCTTCAACGATGCACTTTTTATCGGAATTGTAAAAAACCTTAGTATCCGCTCGGTGACCCATAATGAGGCCCAAGGCTCCAAGCAGGATCGATTTACCAGCTCCAGTTTCTCCGGTAATAATGGTGAGTTTCTCGGAAAAATCGACCTCCAACTCTTCAATCAGAGCATAGTTCGTGATCAGCAAACGTTGAATCATCGTAGTGGTTTAACAGTTGGATGTTAGTCTTGTAAGCCATGAGTTGGACTTTGGGTCTCGACGACCAAAAGTCAGCTTATCCACAAAGCTAACAAAAGCACATTCACAAATTTACAGCTTGTTGTGCAGATTTTTTAAGGAAAGGTTCAAAACTTCACATTCTTTAAATCCATCGGAATGCGACTTGCTCTAAGCATGACCGCTTTGTTAGGGGATTTTACGGGCAAACCGGTCAACAAAAGCCATTTGGACTATCGAATTTGCTGAAGCAAAGTCTGATCGACCTTGGCGCCCATCGATTGTGCGCGCTGGATATCTTGTGTTGCCTGCGTCTTATTGCCGGAGGCCATGTGCGCTTTTCCCCTTTCTAGATAGAAAACAGCCATTTGCTGATCCAAACTAATGGCTCGATCAAAATCGGCAATGGATGCTGCCGTTTGGCCAAGTCTTCTTTTGGTAATCGCCGACTCAAACCACATTTTGGCGTCATAAGGTTTTAATTTTAAATAGGTCGTAACGTCTTTGAGGGCAGCTTGAAATTGACCCAAGCTAGAGTAAGCCAAGGAGCGATTAAGGTAGAGGTTGTCGAATTCTGGATCTAGCTGTTCGGCCCGATCGAAGGCTTGAATGGCGGGTTGAAACTGTCCTAAAGAGCCGTAGGCTGCACCTTGATTGACGTGAAATTCTGCCTCTCTATTGTCTCTTTCAATGGCCTTGGCATAGTTGGTCAGTGCTTTTTGGGTCTGCCCCATGTCGAAATAGGTTTTGCCCAAACTATTGTAGATATTGGCCTTGTTGGGATTGGCCTGGATGGATTTTTCGTAATCCTGGATGGCCAATTGAGCTTGTCCTGCCTCTCGATAGTAAAAGCCTCGATTGCCATAGGCCAAACTGCTGGCTTTACTCGAATTTTCGATGACGTGGGTCCACAAACTTTGGCCATTTTTCCAGATTTTACATTGTTGCCAAGACAAATAGGCAAAAACCAGTAAATAAGTACCCGCAATAAATGGAAGATAGGACTTGACTTTACTCGATTCGTCCATCCATTTTTGGTAATAAAAACCAGCAACAAAAAAGAAGCCCAGATAGGGAATGTAGGTAAAGCGATCGGCAATAAAACCTTGTCCTGCTCCTAGGATTTGCAACATAAAAACCACATTGAAAAAGAAAAAAGCAAAGCCAAAAACCCAATGTTTGTATTCCTTTTTAAAAGCCCACCAAGTACCCGCAAAGGCCAGCAATACGCCTAGGGGCGCTACATAAAAAGGCCAATCCAATTGTTTTGGATAGGGATAGAGCGGAAGCATTTCGTAGGGCAAGACCAATTTGATCAGATATACAACAAAGGAATAGGCACCAATCAGCAAGCGATCAAAGAAAGTAAAAGTAGTGATATCATCGTCTAAACTACCAAATTGCGACAGAGAGTAAACGCCCAGCAGCCCAAAGGTCAAAGAGAGCAGGAAGTGGGGCCATTTCTCCAAAATCAATTGTAACTTTAATGGGCGATTGCGATAGTAATCGATCGCTAGCAAGGAGAGTGGCAAAGAAACCGCTTGAATTTTGGATAAGAGGGAAAGGAAAAACAAAACCAAAATCCACCCGTAGCGCTTGTTGGTCTTTTCTTTCAAATCGAGCAGATATTGGTAAATGGCGGCCAGATAAAAAACACCAAACAATACATCTTTCCGCTCTGTGACCCAGGCAACCGATTCTACCCGCATGGGATGAATACCAAATAGCAAGGCCACAATCATTGCCGCCTGCGGACTGAGTTGGAGCAGCAGCATAATACGATAGACAAAAAAGACACAGAGTAGGTGTAGAATCAAATTATTGATGTGATACAAACCCGCATCGAATCCGACAAAATGCTTTTCGATAGCGAAAGTGAGAATGGTGAGCGGATTGTAGTTGCCAATGACATGTCCAGTACTGGGGTTAAAAATCTTTTTGACATTTTCAAAATTGAGGGGAGATAGGTTTTCATTTTCCAGGATGTTGACATCATCATCCCAGTTGACAAAATCATTAGACAGAGAGGGAATGAACACGATCAGCGTAATGATCAGGGCAAAAAGTAAGGGAAACAACTGGGTCGTATCTTGCCAAAATGACTTGCCAATTGGTTTTTTTATTCGGTTTTTTTTCGCCTTTACGGTCTTTTGTTTTTTGTGCTTTTTACCAGACATGGTTTTTTCATTGGTGAACTTGGAACTTATACGGTAAAACAAGAAACTTGTTTGTTTTAGTCGTACTCAATCAATCAGTTCCCTTTGTTGAGCTCATTAGATGCTTTCTGCACCATTCATTGACGAATCAGGCGTATGGATT
>JBCCSR010000338.1:0-5979 GCA_039199865.1 Bacteroidota bacterium | reverse complement strand
TTGAAAGTGTATGCTGTTAGTCGTTCGGAGGAGTATTTGCAAGGCACTTTGGTGAAAATTAGTATCCGAAATGGTTCTGCAGATGCTTACATTGATACGGACTTGGGAGAGGTAGAAGATTACAAGTTTCAGCATGAAGAACACATTAGTGAAGATGGCTTTGATTTCGCGTATTTAGATTTGGAGGATTGTAAAATGGTATTAGAGGCGGGAAATAAATGGGTGTTTATCGCCGGAGCGGTTCGAGACTATGGCACCACCACTCGGGTGAAAGGGGACTGGTTTACCCTAACCATCTGCCCTTATCCAAGAACGACGAAGACCGTTGATTCAAATGCTGAATACTTTGAGGCAAAACCTCCATTGGTGCGATTTATGGACAGCTGTCCTCCTTACTGGAGTGATAAAACGGAGGCCGGTGAATGCGATACGGATGGAGATAACATTATTTTTAGAATCTCTGGGTAATTGTTTTCACAAGACATTTTCATATCTTCGGATAATCGTTTGTAAAGTGTTTGGTTTTGATAGTGAATACATTCAAACGATTATCCAGTTATGAAATTACTTTTAACCACCGCAATTATTTTATGGAGCTTGTTCTGTTTTGGGCAGCTTGACCAATTGCACTTCGAATTGATCAAGGGGCTAAAGGCACCTTACAATGACTTTATCTACAAGGATTCCAGAAAGCTCACTTGGGTCAGCTCAATTGAGGGTTTGTTTTGTTATGATGGCTTACAAATGAATCATTACTTTCCTGGTAATGCCAATGCCAAAGGCATGCTGGGAAAAAACATTCAAAGTCGTTTTTTCGAAGATCGAATGACCAACCTTTGGTTTGCAACGGTAGAAGGAATCAATTGCTATCGCCGCAAAGAGGGAGACTTTATCCATTTTCAATTGACGGATGCCGACGAAACCGTGTTCAAAAACGATTATTGTCTTTTTCACCTAGAGCGAGATCGCTTACTTTGGATCAAGACCAATGGCTGGATTTATCGTTATGACATTCAAAGTCAAACCCAGCAGCGATTGGTCGAGACAAAGGGAATGCGGTTTGCAGTTGATACCCTTCCCGATGGTCAAGTGTCGAGTATCTATGCTTGTTTTTGGGATAAAGATTCAGGGTTTGAAATCATCGAAGTTGAAAATGGAGAGGTAGTCAATAAAATCAACTATCCCAGCTTGCCAGCATCCGAAAATCCGCAGTTGGAGGTATCGGGGGCAATTGTACAAAAAGCAGGTGCCGCATGGCTCTTTTCCGATCAAGGCTTGTTGCATTTTGCGGATGAACAAATTCAGCAATACAACTTACCTGAGGCTTATGAAAATGTAATTAAGGATGGGGCCGTAGTGGATGAGCGCTATCTGCTGCTGGCCGCAAAGGCATCGGGGGTTTGGCTTTTTGATACGGAACTAAGGGAGTTTGTCGCCCATTTTGAGCAAGGAGAAGAGAAGGGCAGTTTGACCAATAATAACATCAGAGAAGTCTATGTGGACCCTCAGCAGCATGTCTGGTTGGGCGTTGCTGGAGATCGAGGCCTCAACCAAACCTGGTTGTATAAAAATCAATTTGAACATCCTTTTCGAAAATTACCGGATCAATTGCCGGTCATCAATAGTTTGGCCGAGGACCACCAACAAAATATCTGGATGTCTACGGACAACAATGGGGTTTACGTTTTTGATAAAAATCGACAGCTCAAGACCAAATTTGCCTACAAAAAAGCACACGTTACGGATGGCTCTGAGTTGAGGGTCATTCATCGTTTGAGTGTCGATCCCCAAGGACAAGTCTGGGCGTTAAATGATCAGGTGATTTACCGTTTTGTTCCTCATTTACAAAAGTGGGAGCCTCTATTTTTTAGTGAGGATGAAAAGTTTTTTGACCTCCTGCATTTTTCGGAGCACAGCAAAGGCTTGTCTACCAACAAATATGTATATGAATTGTGGTATGAGCCAAAGGAACAAAATGTAGCGGTCAAACAAAAGTGGATCACCAATGAAGACCAACATCCCACGATGCTTTTTCGAGGTCATGATGGACTGGTTTATGTTCCTTCAAAGAGTACAGATTTGATCATTTACCGAAAGCGGGGAGAGGAACTGCTCCCGGAAAAGACCCTATCGGTCAATGCCGAAATTTATTCTGTTTGGGAGGACACGCTACGAAATGTAACTTGGTTGGGAACCCTGAACGGTTTGTTTCGCTTGAACAAAGACTGGACCTTGACCAAAGATTTTACCGATAATAAAGCCTTGCAACTTCTAAAAATCAATGATGTGATTGGGGATGAGGCCGGAAAGTTATGGCTGACTACCAATCGAGGACTTTGGCATTACCATCCCGAGCAGGATAGCCTTTTGCAATACCAAAAGGAAGATGGCTTTGATGCCGAAAACTTTGCGCTTCATTCTTGCCTGATGAGTGCCAATCATCAACTTTGGTTGGGAACCGATAGAGGGGCTATTGTTTTTAATCCCGCATCCATTCATCCCTATCCTCATGGCCCTGACATTCATATCCAAGCGGTACGAGTCAATCGAAATCCCATTGAAGTCAAGGGAAATCTTACGGAGCTTCCCGCTCTTGAACTCAATTATCAGGAAAATACCCTGGAATTTGCCCTCAACGGAGTTACCAATTATTTGCCTCAACTCAACACCATCCACTACCAGCTCAAAGGCTACAGTGAAGATTGGCATACCATTGCCAACGGAGCTACCGCTGAGTTTATTAAAGTACCTGATGGTTGCTATGCTCTCCAAATCTACAGTTCTAATGCCAATGGTATCAAAGGACCGATCAGAACGCTACCCATTGTGATTCATCCTCCCTTTTGGAAGAGGTTTTGGTTTTGGTTGGCTGTACTGACTGGGATTGGAGTCTCGGTCTATTATTTATCCGCTTTAATGGCGCGGCGCAAATTGAAAGTGCAAAAAGACAAATTTGAACGACAACAAGCGATGGAAGCTGCCCTTCAAAACGAGCGCAACCGCATTGCCGGCGAGATGCACGACGATTTGGGGACGGAGTTGACCTTGATTGGTCTTTTGCTCAATGATATCCCCACCCAGCAATTGCCCAGGCTGGCGTTAAACAATCTCAAGAAAATTGAAGCCCATGCTTCCAAGTCCATTGAAAATATGCGAGAGATCATCTGGGCCATGAATGGTAGCTATGATAATTTACCCGACCTAGTGGCCTTCATTCGGCGGTTTGTAATGGAAGTTTTTGATGATAGTGACATTGAATGCTATGCCCAAATTCCGGGTGATTTTCCTCGCTTGAGCATCAGCGGTGAAAAGAGAAGAAACATTTTACTATGTGTAAAGGAATGCGTCAACAACACCCTCAAGCATGCGCAAGCCAGCCAGGTCAGTTTGTCTTTCGATTGGACTGATCAGTTGACCATTCATCTAAAAGACAATGGTAAAGGCTTTGACTTTACTGCCGAGACTAGCCTAGGAAATGGTTTGCGCAACATGCAAGAGCGGATGAAAAAAATTGGAGGAGATTTGAAAATTATTAGCGAAAATGGAACAGACATTACTTTCTTTATTCCGATTGATTCCAAGACTGAGCATTGACAAAATGCCAGGGAATCAATCCAAAATTATCTTCTGATGCAAAAAAAAGTAAATAAGCTATCGATCGTTGAAGATCAAGCGCCCATCATGGATTTCTTGGTTCGAATTTTTGAGCAAGCCGAGGATTTTGAATGCCTCGGTAAGTATCGGACTGCCGAAGAGGCGATTGCCTTTCTTCCCAAATCTGATGTTGACGTCGTCATTGTAGATATTGGCCTTCCCGGCAAAAATGGGATCGAATGTGTTAAGGCAATCAAGGCACTACGTCCTGAAATTCAATTCATCATGTATACCGTTTTCGATCGGGACGACAAGATCTTTGAATCCCTAAAATCTGGAGCCAGTGGCTATCTGGTGAAATCTCCCAAAGAAGAAATCATTCTCAACGCTGTACGGGAGCTAGTGGCGGGTGGAGCGCCCATGTCACCTGAAATTGCCCGTAAGGTGACCGATTTCTTTTTTAGCGGAAGCCAGAATCAAAGTTTTAAGGAGCTCGAACTATTGGGAAAACGCGAAAGGGAAGTCTTGGAACTCTTGGCCAAAGGACTCTTGTACAAAGAAATTGCGCGGGAGATGGGGATTACAATCGGTACGGTCAAACAACACATTCATAGCATTTACCAAAAGTTGCACGTCCAGAATCGGACCGAAGCCATCAACAAATATTTGGGGCGAAAACCGTGAGAGATATACAATAGAACAAAGGTTATATTTCACGGAAAAGCAGTTATCCTATCTTTACTCCAGATCTTTTAAAGATTCAAATTCAATCCGACGAGTAATTCAGTACATTGAATAAAAGTAGGTTGCCATTCTTCGGAAAGCAGCCTACTCCATTTTGTCAAGCCTATCATTAATTATATAGAGAAGAACTCTCTTTGCCAAACCGATTCAGTGAAAGGCGGGTCATTTTTCCAAGGTGTCCTTAAATTGTATTCATCAAAATCCGATGGAGAAAGGCCATGCCTACTGAACGGTTTTATTCCTCTTCTTCGTTAAACACTTCGGGGGCAGTCAACCAGAAATTGTTGACTCCAATGCCTTGGATACAGCGCACTTTTTGCATGTTGAGCAATTCCAATAAAGCCAGGAAAGTGATGATGGCATGAATCCGATCTTTACAAACTTTGAAAAGAGCGTCAAAATCTGTCTTTTTTCCCTTTTTTACTCTAGTGAGAATATAAATCTGTTGTCCAGGAACGGTATGGCTGTAGCGATAAACTTTGTGGACCGCTTTTTTCTTATCTTCCTCTGCTCGCTGCAAAACCCGTTGAAAGGCTTTCATGAGCTTAAATAAGGTGAGTGATTCCAGTTCAATATCGACCAAGGCTTTGGTAGCAATTTGTTTGAGGTCGGCAACGGTGTTGCCTCGGAGCTTGCGAAGATGTCGGTCTTCTTCCATTCCTCGCATTTCTTCTAATACACTTTTGTAGCGTTTGTATTCTAAGAGTCGGAGTACCAACTCCTCTCGTGGATCAATTTCATTGCCTTCCTCATCAACGGGTTTGCGGGGAATCAGCATCTTGGCTTTGATGCGCATCAAAGTGGCCGCTACCAGGATAAACTCACTGGCCAAATCGATGTTTAGGGATTCCATCGTTCGGACGTATCCCAGGAAATCATCCGTGATTTGGGCAATTGGAATATCGTGGATATCCAGCTCGTCTCTTTCAATAAAAAAGAGGAGCAAGTCGAACGGTCCCTCGAATTGGGGTAGTTTTATGGTGTATGTTGCACTCATGCTCAGCTCGTCTAGGTTAAAGCGGCCTGCAAATATAAGGAAATCTGACTAGGAAATCTCTGGGAAGTACCTAAAAATCCAAACGAAATTGTGGTTCCTGTAAGTCTCGGATGTTGCGGTAAATGACCTCCATGGAGAGCGTACAGGCAATGGAATGTAATTCAATACTTTTCTCTAATCCGATGGTCGTCACCATGTGCCAAGTTTTCGCGTCTGCTCGATACAAAGTATCCACTACGGGCTGATCTTGATCGATGAGCACATATTCTTTAAAAGAGGGAAGAGCGCAGTATTTTCGGAATTTCTCGCCCCGATCATAATGTCCAGTTGTTTTGGAGAGAACTTCTACGATCAGTATGGGATTGGTGATGGCTTGGCGATTGATGCCGTGATATTCGGGAGGCTCACAAATTACAGAGGCGTCCGGATAAACAAACGCATTGGCTTTTTCCACAAAAATTTTTGCATCACTGTTGGCAACCAGGCAAGTTTTATCATTAGCGGATAGGGCATTATTCAGTGCCGTTACGATATTTCCCCCAATCAGGCTATGGTTGAGCGTACCTCCTGTCATCGCATAGATCTTCCCTGCCTGATACTCATGCTTCCGCTCCGAAACTTTTTCCAGTTCCAGATACTCCGCT
>JBCCSR010000337.1:0-5981 GCA_039199865.1 Bacteroidota bacterium | reverse complement strand
ATTTGGAATTCGAATCGTTTCGCCATCGGCAATAAATTCGGTGGTGGTGGCGGGATCGAGATCGTTGACCGCCTCGGTAAAAGGATCGTCTTTGAGGTAGTTGTGATTGAGGTCGATAGAGATGTCAAATGGATTGCCATCGCGATTGGAATTGCCTCGGAAAATCCAATTGCCCTCCCCTTTGGAGCTCACCAAGAAGCTAATGCTAGCTCCTGCTTGAAATTCCAGCTTTTTTCCCACTTTGACATAACCCGTTACGGGAATTTCTACGTAAGAATTGGTCACCCTAATGATATTTTGCTGCTCTCCGGTAATCACCAGGGGATTGCCAGAAAGGGTCGTTTGGAATACGCGATTGGCAATGCCATTGTATTCATAAGTCCCTCCTCTTTGGGAAAAAACGAGCTCGGCTTTCATCCCATAATTTTCCAGAAATTTGAATACTGCTCCTCCTGCCACGTGAAAGCCGGTCGTATTGCGATGATCCTCCAAATTGTTTCCGGCAGCATCCATTTCTGAAGGACCCGGTAAGCGGGAAAAATTGAGCCCTACCCGAAAAGAGGAGGCAATTTCTTGAGCCACCATCGGCGAGCTACAGCAAAAAGTCAGAAGACAAAGAATGGAAAATAAGCGGGTCATATTTGATAGTTTAAACAGTTTTTTAATTTATTAATCAATTCATAGGTAGAAACAGATCAGAAAAAGTTGTCCGGAGATCGCAAATATAAGTTGCTTCTAGGGTTCTCCCAACTCCTTTCTCAATAAAATCCGATGCTGTGGCAAATGGTCTTTGGCTTTGAAACCAATGATGTTAAAGCCGTTTTTCAAGGCGAAGATCAACATCCCTTTGTGTTGGTTTCTGGTTTTGAAAGTAACGCTATCGTAACCGGCATTCCTGGCCCAGGCTTCCTGCGCATTGGCCAGTTTTCGAGCAATCCCCATTTTGCGATAAGCAGGTAAAACACCCCCCATCCAAGAGTAAAAGTATCCCGCTCTCTCGTAGCCTACTTTAAATGCTGCCGGTCGATCATCGATGTAGGCGACCAACACGATATGAGGAACGTTACGGAGTCGGCGATAGTATTCAGCCGCTGGAGGGGGACCAACAAACTCGGGAATTTGTTGCGATATTTGTACAACTGTCTCTATGTTGTCTTTTTTAATGATCATGTTCTTGCTCTCGCTTCGCATATGGTAAAAATAAGGAATCTCCTTCGCCTGATCTCAGGATGGATCCTGATTTACCGGTTTTTTCTCCCCACTTGTTCCCCATCCGGCGGCCAGGCAACTCAAGTCTTTGCTTAAAAATCGAGATCGAATTTTATACGGTACAGGGGGAGAACACGAGAATTTGAGTAAGTTTTTCTCCTATTAGTCCTGGCTAGCCGCGGTTTTGAAATAAATCGTGCAAAAAATTCTTGCAATTGACTTTTAAAATAACCGTCCTATTTTAAATTTGTTGGAAATTTATTTTTGATGAGTCGAAAAAACAAGCTACAAAAGTTTGCGGACCTACTCCAGTTTCCCAACGTATACGAAAACTTTACGGCCAAACAGCCACAATTGCTGGGCGTCAATGGACTAACAGTTGATTTGAAAGGTCGTTGGAGGGAAAAACATTTCAAAAATGATCATCCTCTGGTTTTGGAATTGGCTTGTGGAAGGGGAGAGTACAGTATTGGTTTGGCTAGAGCTTTTCCCGAACGAAATTTTATTGGAGTGGACATCAAAGGGGCCCGAATTTGGAAAGGTGCTTCCATCGCACTCGATGAGGGCTTGACTAATGTGGCCTTTCTTCGCACTCGGATTGAGCAAATAGAATACTTTTTTGCCTCCGAAGAAGTGAGTGAAATCTGGATTACCTTCCCCGATCCCTTTTTGCGCAAGGGCAAGGCCAATCGTCGATTAACTTCGGCTCCTTTTCTCCAACGCTTTCGCAAAATTTTACAACAAGGAGGACCAGTACACCTCAAGACAGACGAACCCAATCTTTACGAATTTACCCTAGAAACTTTGGTGGAGGATCCCACCGTAAAAGTCTTGTATCAGGACGATGATATTTACGCCAAGGAACTGCCTTTTACGGAATTGGACATTAAGACTTATTACGAACGCATGCATTTAGCTGATGGTAAAACCATCAAATATGTCCGTTTTACGATTCATTAAAAATGCTTCCAACCCTGTGCTTTGATGTCGTGAATATTGCCTCCCTTAGTGTGCAGCTTGATTCCTTCACTCGCTTCTACGATCTCCCCCATGATGTAGATGTCTGGGAGGTATTTGACTTTCTCCAAATCTTTGGGATCAATACAGAAGAGCAATTCGTAGTCTTCGCCACCACTCAAGGCACAAGAAATGGGATCCATTTGGAACTTGATGGCCATCATTTCGGCATCCGGATGAATCGGTACGCCACTTTCTTCGACGAGGGCCCCAACACCAGATTGCTTGCACAAATGAAAGATTTCAGAGGCCAATCCATCAGAAATATCAATCATTGCAGTGGGTACCAGTTGATTTTTCTCAAACAACTCGATCATATCGAAGCGAGCTTCTGGTTTGAGTTGTCGGCCCACCAAGTAGTTTTGCTCCTCCAAATCCGGTTGAATATCGGGGTTGGACAAATAGAGTTGTTTCTCTCTTTCCAGGAGTTGTAAGCCCAGATAAGCGGCTCCCAAATTGCCCGTAACACAAAGTAAATCGCCAACTTTGGCCGCATTGCGATAGGTGATTTTTTCCTTTTGCTGATACCCAATCGCCGTAACACTGATGTACAGGCCTTTGGGAGAGGAGGTCGTATCACCACCAATGAGGTCCACTTTATACCACTCACAGGCTTTGTGAATACCGGCATACAATTCTTCTAAGGCCTCCACTGAGAACCGATTGGAAAGTGCAATGGAGACGGTAATTTGTTTGGGATAAGCGTTCATCGCATAAATGTCCGACAAATTGACGACCACTGCTTTGTAGCCCAAATGTTTGAGTGGACTATACATCAAGTCAAAATGAATGCCTTCGACCAACATATCGGTCGAGACAACCGTCATGGCTGACCCTGCATCCAAAACAGCCGCATCATCTCCGACTCCCTTGATGGAGGAATCGTGTACCAGTGGAAAACTTTGGGTCAGATGTTCGATCAGGCCAAATTCTCCCAGCTCATTAACATCTGTTCTTTTTTTTGTGTCCATACCCTACTATTGTTTTTTCGATTGAATAAAGGTCGCCACTCGATTGTTTGGCTCTAGTGGCCGCCATTTGTCACTTATTGTTGTTGCCCAAAAGCTTCCCAAACGGGGCCTTCTGGTAGTGGAGCTTCCAAGAGGACCTCTTCGCCACTCGCTGGATGTTGAAATTTTAGCTTCCAGGAATGCAGGTGAATCGACCGATCTCGATTGCCTCGTTTAAATCCATATTTGACATCTCCTTTGATGGGACAGTCGATGGCGGCCAATTGGGCCCTAATTTGATGATGTCGACCGGTAATCAGATTGATCTCTAACAAGTAATAATTGTCAATTTGGCCAATAACTTTGTATTCTAGACTGGCTTTTTTGGCCCCAGTGCTCTCTGCCTCAACCAGGGAGCTGCGATTTTTATGGTGTTGCTTCCGCAAAAAATGGGTCAATTGATCCTGTGTTTTTGGCGGCGAATTTTTGACAACCGCCAAATAGGTTTTTTGTACCTGGCGGTTTTGAAATTGTTGATTGAGGTGGGCCAGTGCACGCTTGTTTTTGGCAAAAAGTACCAAGCCACTTGCCGGACGATCCAGCCGATGAATTAGATGGAGCCGATGTTGGCAATAGATTTCTGCCAAATCGATGAGTGCTTTGTCATCGCTTTGATCTCCCTGAACCCCAATGGCCACGGGTTTGTTCAGAGCAATCAGTTGGTTGTTTTTGTAAATGATGTATTCGCTAATGGACATTGGTCCTCTTTTTATAGTTGCTAATCGACTTCTTCATAGTCGGTATACTCACCATCATCCTGATCAGAAAGATCAATACGAGGGTCTTCATCAGCAGGATTTAATGCTGATCTTTTGTAGAAAAATTGGTAGTACAAGTACAAAATTACTCCTAGTACGATGAATTTCATGGTCTTGTATTTTTGGCAAAGGTACGCTTTTGTTGTCAATCCATTTGACTCTTAAAGACAGGGAAAGTTGAACTTTTACTGCCTTTTGGTTTATCAATAGAGGATTCTGGCCATTTTGGTCCAAATTGGCACTAACCTTTTGACGAAAAAGGCGTAGGAAGGATAGCTTTGGGCAGACCCTTTACTTGGCAATATTTTATTACATTTGCAGTTGAATTATATTGACGTTAAGTCATTAAATCATTTGCTGCGCATAATCATTCAACTAGATGAATTCGAATAATCATAAGAAACTGGTCAATATCGTCGGATGGCTGGTGTTTAGTATTGCTTTTATCGTCTACTTCCTCTCTGCGGAAAGAACAGGTAGTTTGTGGGACTGTGGTGAATTTATTACCGGCGCTTACAAGCTACAAGTCGTTCACCCTCCGGGTGCTCCAGTTTTCATGATCGTAGGTAGGATGTTTACTTTCATTGCGGAAATTTTTTCCAGTGACCCAATGGATATTTCCCTTGCGGTCAACCTGATGTCGGGCATTTGTTCTGCCTTTGCGGCCATGTTCGTCTGCTGGATTACCATCATTTTAGGCAAATTGGCCTTAGTTGGCAGAGCGGCCGAAGTCAGTCAGGGAGAATTGATTGCCATTTTGGGAGCCGGAGCGGTAGCGGGTTTGTCTACTGCCTTTTGTACTTCTATCTGGTTTTCTGCGGTGGAGGGCGAGGTTTACTCTATGTCTACGTTCTTTACAGCTTTGACTTTATGGATTGTCATCAAATGGTACAATCTACCGGATGAACCCGAGAATGATCGTTGGATTATTTTTGCCGTCTACTCCGCGGGTTTGTCTATTGGTGTTCACTTATTGAGTTTGCTGACTTTTCCTGCCCTTGCCTTGTTTTACTATTTCAAAAAATACAAGGAGCATAGTTTGCAGGGAATGGCAGTGGCCGCCGCAATTGGTGTTGCCTTCATTGCTGCTATTCAGGGTTTGGTGATTTTGGGGATTCCCAAATTATGGGGGACTTTTGAGTTATTGATGGTCAATAGTTTTGGTGCTCCAGTTCACAGTGGCTTGTTTCCTCTGCTGCTCGTTATCGGTGGTTTGGTGTTTGTGGGTTTGCGTTATGCGCACCGCAAACAAAGTGGATTGATGCAACAATTGATTGTTGCTTTCTCTTTGGTCGTCATTGCTTTCTCCACTTTGGGGATCGTAGTGATCAGGGCCAATGCCAACACTCCGATCAACATGAACAGTCCGAGTGATGCGATGCGACTCATTCCTTATCTCAATCGAGAACAATACGGAGAGCGTCCTTTGTTGCGAGGACCTCATTTTGATGCTCCAGTAATCAAAGTCAACACGGAAGATCGTTACGGCTTAGTGGAGGATCGTTACGAGATTGTTGATCGAAAAGCCTCTTACGAGTTTGATTCCTCAGATGAAATGTTTTTCCCTCGCCTGGGGCATCAGGATGAAAATCGAAAAGCCTTGTATCGTCAATGGATTGGCAAAAAGCAAGGTGCTCCCTCCGCGGGAGACAATTTCTCTTTCTTCTTCAATTACCAGATTGGCTGGATGTATTGGCGCTATTTTATGTGGAATTTCTCTGGAAGGCAAAATGGCGAACAAGGTTTCTATCCCTGGGATAAATCGAGTGGACACTGGATTTCTGGTATTCACTTTGTTGATACCACCATACGGGGATTGCCAACTGAAGATGGCATGCCAGAATCGATGCGTGCGCACGAAGGAAGAAACGAATATTATTTGTTGCCCTTTATTTTTGGTTTGCTAGGTCTGTTTTTCCAAGCCAGTCGTAGGAACAACGATTTTCTGGGACTCTTGGCGATGTTTATCATCACGGGAATAGGTATT
>JBCCSR010000336.1:0-5987 GCA_039199865.1 Bacteroidota bacterium | reverse complement strand
GAGTAATTCTTATACGAAAAAAGGAGTGCTGGAAGAATACGTTTATATCAGAGACCAAGAAGGATTGGCTAGGTTTGCCGAAGAAAATCAGTCCATCAGTTGGCTGGGCTTCGATACGGAGTTTGTGGGCGAAAAGAGGTACTACACCCTTTTATGCCTTATCCAAATTGTCACCGAAAATGGCTATTATTTGATTGATACACTGGTGGTGAAAGATTTGGATCCCTTCCTGGCCATGATTGAAGATCCGCAAATCCTCATTATTACTCATGCTGGGGAAAATGATTATCGCCTCCTTTACAGTTATTATTCAACCTTACCCGTCAATCTTTTCGATACCCAAATTGCCGCGGCTTTTGTTGGCTACAAATACCCGGTTTCCTTTCGAAAACTGGTTGAAAATGAATTGGGGATTCAACTCGGTAAGGGCTACACCGTTTCCGACTGGGAATCTCGCCCCATGAACCAAAGGCAACTCAAATACGCCTTGGATGACATCATCTATTTGCGGGATTTGTGGCGCTTACTAAGCGATAAATTGGTCCGATCTAAGCGAACCAAATGGGCCCTAGAAGAATTGGCCAAATTAGAAGTTCCAGCGTATTATCAAACCAATCCTCACAAAGAAGCCCTCAACAACAGTCTAATTCTCAACCTAAAACCCAAAGATCAAATCTTTATGTTGAGGCTGTACGAGTGGCGCCGGTCCAATGCCGAACGCAAGAATTACAGCAAAGAGATGATTTTGCCTTCCAAGTTTATCGGTTCCATCGTCCGACACATCAACTCTGGCAGGTCTGCCCTAAAAAACCATCGTCGCATTCCCAAAAGTGTACTGGAAAAACACCTCAATCATTTCCTAGACCTGTACAACCGTCCGATGACGGCAGAAGACAAGGCCTTACTCGAACAAATTCCCAAAAGCAATACGGATTTTTCGGGCTACGAAACCATTACGGAGCTCATCCATTTATTGATCAAATACAAGTGTCATCAACAAAAAATGGCACCCGGAATGCTCATCTATGGATCGAGCATCAAGAAAATGAAAGCAGACAGTTCCTATTTTGATGAGCGATTGGCTGTAGGCTGGCGGAAGACTTTCCTCGGAGAAAAAATGCTCAATTGGTTGCGCAACCGAGATCAATTGGAAATTGTGATGATGGAAAATGAGTGTACCATCCGTATGAAAAACGCCTAGGAGAGCAATATTCCCTACAAATGTTAAAATAACGCATCTATTTCATCCTCTTAGACTATTCTCTAAGATAATTGCGTTCTGAAAAGACTATAGGTGAAATCAAAACACCATCTCGGGTTTCCTTGTACCGCAGATGGTGTTTTTTATGCTGCCAATGACCTCCCAATTGAGCGCCATTCTAGTTTTGGCCAAGCAAAACGGCCTGTGATGACCTATCAATGGAGCGCTGCGCGAATGGCCAACCCATCAATGACTTCTCCTTCTTTGTCGATCCACCAATTGAGTCGATCGTAAACTTGTTGTTCCGGAAAATAATTGAGTGCCATTTTGACGAAGATGTGACCGTGTTTTGCTTCAGAGGCCCAGAGGATTTTGTAAAATCGGTGCATGACGGGATCTTCTTGTGCTTCGGAGACCATACGAAAGCGTTCCGCCCCTCGGGTCTCGACCACCGAGGCCAGTAAGAGCCGATCGAGAAAGCGCTCGGTTCGACCCGAATGACAGAGCTTGATCAGGGCTTTGACGTAAGGATCTTCTCCAATGGAGTGTTGGAGTTCAATGCCTTTGGATTGCATGAGATCGTAGACTTGTTGGAAGTGTTCCAGTTCTTCTATTGCGGTAGCAATGAGTTCGGGAATTATTTCTTTTCGATTCGGATATTTTGCGACGAAACTCATGGCCATCGCAGAGGCCTTGCGCTCACAATCGGCGTGGTCTTGTAAAAAAGCACCGAAATCGGCCATCACAGCATCAATCCATTCTTGCTTGCTTGGCACTCTAATGTCTAAGTTCAATTTCATTTTATAACAATTATTGGGTCATGAAGCTGTATTTTACCGTAGCTTCTAGGAATGAGATGTACACCAAAAATTACTGCTCCGGAATCATCCCTTCGGTAGGTGGCCAAAGTTTTCAGTGGTTCCCTGCCTTTTTGGCGGGTGATTGGATCAATATTGATAAAAATACATCTTTTACATCCTTGAACCACGTCAAATTCTAGTCCTCCAATGCTGATCCGTTTCCATTCATCTTCTACATAGGGACGAGTACATCCATCCACAATGATGTTCGAGCGAAAATTGCTTGCACTGACGGGCTGTTTCAATCGCCGATTGAGGTCTTCCAAGGAAGCGGTAGAAATCAAGAGGATAGGAGCTTGGTCGGCAAAACTGACAAGATCCCCCTCCTGTCCACCATGTCTGGCCAAAACGGGACGTCGAACCGATTCATTCATGTAGGCTAAGCGACAAGGAAAACCCAGGTATTCAGAAAACCAGTCGTTGATGTCTGCGGGGAGCGGTAGGCCGGGGCTGGTCCTGCTAAAGAAGCCAAAAGTTTTAACCTCTCCTCCTGCGTAATCGAGTGGAATGCGCAGAGACCGACCATTGCTCTGCTCTACCAATAAATGATCTGCAAACAGTTGCGTTCGCAAATCGAGTAGTTTGGGTTGTTCACGTCCCGTAATCAATTGATCATTTTCGTCAAACAAGGCCCAATGTCGATCATACCCCAGTCCTCTGGCCTTTACTTCGATGGAGGGATAAATGAGAGGTGCCGTAGATTTGATCGGGTAAATGGTGATTTGACTGAGTTTCAATGCGATTGATTTTGGCTTTAAAAGTACAAAAATAGCGGCAAAATGGGTGGACTTTTGATAAATGTTGCACAATTGCATTTATTGTTTTTCAAAACAATTTTATTTGACAATTTTAGGTCAAAAAATCAGAAAAGTAAATAAAACTGCAATTATCTTCCTAATTTGTAATCGGCTATTATATTGTAAAATCTTCAATGCACTGTTGAAATGAAAAACCTCACCCTTTGCCTACTGCTCTTCCTCTTGGGCTATCTCCCACAATCAAATGCACAAGATTGTCAAGAAGGAGAATCCAATATTGTCATTACCGTTGGAACGGATTGGTTCCCCCAAGAGAGCTCTTTCAGATTATTCAGTGCAGATTCGGTTTACTATGATGTCGATTTTGGTGAGGCACCTTATCAGGCTAATACCCAATACGAATTTAAGGCTTGCATTCCCGAAGAAAGCTGTGTTTCCTTCGTGTTTCAAGATCAGGTAGGAGATGGTTTTTTTGGACCTGGTTTTTTTAATGTATCCATCAATGGAACACCTTTGTTTGAAAACCCCAATGTTTTTTCTGTCTTTACACAAGACATAGATTGTCCTCCGGGAACCACTTGCAATTCTGCCATTCCTGTTGTGCAAGGAACCCACCTAGCACCCAACCCTGAGTATTGGTATTCTTTTTCACCAGACTCAGTCGGTACGTACTCTATTTCAACCTGTAATCTCAATACTTGTGATACAAAAATTTGGGTCTATGATACTTGTAACGGACTCATCAAACCTTCTAACGAGGGTACTGTTTTTTACGATGACAATGCGGGGGGCTGTGGTCTCCAGGCCCAGCTGAATGCCATTCTCGATCCTACCAAGACGTATTACATTCGCATTGGAGATGCCAATGATAATTGTGGCAATGAAGCCATTGGCTGGACCTTGACTTTCAACGGTCCGGTTGTAGGTTGTACCGATCCTACGGCCTGCAACTACGATCCCTTGGCCTCTGTAGATGATGGGTCTTGTATTGCACAAGGAGATCCCAGTTGTCCGGACGGACCAGATTTAATACTCTTACAAGATGCTTTGGTGAGTTCTTTAGAGTTGACTACTATCAATACAAATGAAGGAGATTGCTACATCCAGGAGGATTGTTTGCAAGGCTATGGTGTTCGTGATATCATTCGTTTTACTACCCATATTCAAAACATAGGAGAGTTGGATTATTTCATTGGTGATCCGATTAACAATCCCGATCAATTTAGTTTTGGGAATTGTCATGGGCACGCGCATTATGACGGTTATGCCGAATACCTTCTCTTTGACGATAATGGCAATCAACTGCCGATTGGGGTGAAAAATGGTTTTTGTGTCTTGGATTTGGAATGTGACAATGGTGGCAATGGCAAGTATGGTTGTAGTTTTATGGGCATTAGTGCCGGTTGTGGTGACATTTATGATAGTTATTTAGATTGTCAATGGGTTGATATTACCGACGTTCCGGATGGACGCTATACTTTGGTGACGAGAGTCAACTGGGACAATGCTCCCGATGCGGCAGGTCGGATTGAAAAGGACAAGGAAAACAACTGGGCGCAAGCTTGCGTTATCATCGATCGAAGTTCAGGAGAAATTACCATGCAGGTTGATCCGGTTTGTGAAACCTATGTCGACTGTGAAGGGACTTTGTACGGTCCAGTGACGGAGGATTGTACGGGGGAATGTGGTGGCTTGACCCTAATGGGAGATTTGGATGCGGATGGCGAGCAAGAAATGGAAGATGCGCAAAACTATGTCATCGATATGCTAGGCAATGACATTGTTCCGACGAGTTGTAATGATTTGAATGCAGACAATCAAATTACCGTTTACGATGCGGCGCTCTTGAGCAATTGCCTCAACTTTGGTGCTGGGCATACTCACGTTGGAGGAGGTTCGCACAACCATTGTAATTTCCCGGATGGCGTATTCAATATCAATCACGAGGCGGCCTTGACCATTGAGAATGTAAATGAGATTGAAAAATACGTGGATATTTACATCACCAATCCCACTAGAAATATCGTTGCTTATCAATTCAAAGTAAGTGGAATTGTCATGGCTTCCGTGGAGAATTTGGTTGATCCTCAACTGTACAACATCAGTCCTAAAGGTAATTTTTCTGGAATGGTTGCGGGGATCTCCTACGAAAATGAAAGCATCTTAAAATCTTCTGAGCCGCAGCCGCTTTGCCGTATTCGTTATCAAACCGCCACGGCGACCGAAATTTGCATTGAAAACATTGTAGATATTGTCGATCTCAATTACGAGCAGCTACAAAAAAATATTGAAGGTTCATGTTGGCTCTTGTCTCCAACCAGTACCAATGAACTGGCCAATCGTTTAAGTGTACGGGTGCAGCCCAATCCATTTGACCAAAAAACAAAAATAAGTTTTAACAATCCAAACGGATCTGAATTGGACTTGGAGTTGATCGACCTGACGGGTAAAGTTATCCGTCAATACGGGACCGTTACGGGTACTGAGATCTGGATCGAGCGAAAAGGTTTGCCAGCCGGCATGTATTACTTCCGTTTGAGTAATGGTACCGAAAGTATCCTCGGTAAGCTAAGTATTTTGTAAATTTGGGACCAGCAAGCAGCTAGACGGAATATTTGTATCCGTCGATCGAGCATTTTTAACAGCATAAAAAAGCAGCCCTTCAAGCGGCTGTGAGCAGAATAAGACTTTTTATCGCCCTATAAGAGAGTAACGCAAAACCATTGAAGAACATCAATTTTCTAGATTTGAAAAGTTCCTTTTTGGTATGCGGGTCGGGGGAAATCCCCTCCACAATTTTTTGATTCTTCTATTCCGAAGGGCCAGCCTCAGGCATTTCGGAACAGAAGATTTCGGGGCCAATCTCCTTTTCATTTCTACTTTTCAACACATCTCAGAAAATCGATGGACCTTGATCAATCGCAGTAAGATTGCTGCGACGACTACTGGTGTATAGCACAAAAGTCGTCGGAATAATTGAATCAGATCAACGTAAAGGAAACACAATAACTGAATACAATGAGAACTATTTTTACAATTATTGGGCTACTGATTTTTTTGCTTCCTTCCCTTGTTTTGGCAACTTCTTCGACCGACAGTTTGCGACAGGAATTGGAAGTCCATACTCAACCGGATAGTGTACGGCTATTCTTACTGAGATCGTATAGT
>JBCCSR010000335.1:0-5987 GCA_039199865.1 Bacteroidota bacterium | reverse complement strand
GCACTAGGCAAAACTATAAATAGTTGTATTCGTTTGATTAGCAGGCTAGTACAAAGCTCGGCAACTTCCTACTGAGTCTGATATTACGCTGCTCATTGAATCGCAATTATGAGAAAACCATTTCGACTAAAGATAGGTACTGCTTTTCTCATTGCTCAAGGTTTCGTTGAGCGTTCTACTATTTTTAGCAAGTTGAACTGGTGCTGACCGAAGCGCAATATTCGGAGAGCCGAATAAAAATATTTCCGAAAAATACTAACAATAAGCTATTTAAAGAGATTAATGAGTAACAAATACCAAAGAGATGAAACGTATCTCAGGAAGATAAGATCGGGAGATGAAGCATTGGTTAAACAACTGTTTTACGAATTCCGGGAGCCCTTTGTGGCCTTTTTCCTGAAACAACATCAACTGAGTAGAGCAATTATCTTAGACATTTACTTGAAATCCTTTGCTACTTTTCACGAAAAAGCCAGAAAGGGAGAACTTACTGCACCACTGAATAGCACCCTACAAGTATATATTATTGGCATTGGCAAGAACAAGGTCAAGCAATACTGGGACGACCGATCAGGAGATCGAATGAGACTTGTTGGAGATGAAGAACTGATGAAAACACATTTTTTTGTCGAACCCCAGGCATTCTCTCGCCAACAAGAAGAGGCCAACCGTGATTTGATTGACCAATTACTCAAGCAGCTCAATGAAAAGTGCCGAAACCTACTGCGTTTGAAGTACCTCCAAGGCTTTGCCTATGATGCCATTGCCCAAAGGTTAAATATCGCCAGCGAAAATGCGGCCAGGCAACAAACTTTTCAGTGCATCAAGAAACTGAGAGGTTTGATGAATTCTGATTGACAACTCCGGATGCAACAAAGGCATGTACGAGTTGAATTAGTACTAGCCATGAAATGTGCTTGCATGTCTGGTAAAAAAAATTGAATGATGAACGAAATTGAACAAATTGAACGATACCTGAATCAAGAGTTGTCAGGCGAAGCATTGGTGCGTTTTAAAGAACGGCTTAAAAACGATCCAGAATGGCAAAAGCAAGTTGCAGATTACCAAATCATTTTTAACGGTTTTGACGTACTGCGAAAAGAAAATTTTGCGGCAAAACTGCAGACTTGGAACGAAGAAAAACCACTGAACGAAATGCGATTATCGGAGGAAGCGCAAGCGGTCTCAGACGAAGAGAAGAAGCAAGCCCCCAAAGTCAGATGGATGCCGCGCCTAGTTGCTGCTGCCTCTGTCTTGATTGTAGTGAGCCTCGGAATTTGGTATTTTTCTCAAACTGAGTCCGGGCTAAAACAATTTGCGACCGAACAAAATGCACTGGTTGCCATGCACTTTGATACCGAGCGTTCCATCGAGGAAGAACAGGCCCAACAAGAGCAAGTCATCGAAGCAGCGGCTATGGATTATGAAGAAAAAAACTTTTCGGCTAGTATTCAAAAAGTAGAGACCATACCATCAAAAAGTCCTTACTATTTGCAAGCTCAGTATTTGTTGGGGCATTCCAGGTTTCAACTACAAGCCTACGACAAAGCAGTCATGGCCTTTGAAAAAGTATTGGCTCATGAACAGATCGACCGTTTCAAAAGCAGAGAAGAAGCCGCCTGGACTTATTTGTTGAGTTTGACTCAAGTTTATTTACAAAACCCCAATGCCACAAATGCCAATACCCTAAAAATAAAATTGGTGGAACAAATGAAACTGGCCGATCCCAACAATATCTATTTGAAAAGAGAACAACAATTGCAAGAACTCCTAGAGGCAGAGTGATTAGACGGATTCTCTCGTTGCCCTCCCTTTGCGGCTCCAAAAAACCAAAGCCAAAATTCCCAAGCATCCGCCTACCAAAAAATAGGAAATTGGCATTCCACCTTCACCTTCCCGCAGTTGAATCGGGGAGGTGTCTCCAATAACGGTAAATGCCGCCCAATATTTGGGGGACTTTCGCCGGAGATCGATTTGGTCGTTTTCTAGGTAGGCCAACATGCTTTGCTGCAAAGCCTCATCTTTACTTCGACTTTTTTGTAATTCCTGATAAAAAGCCATCATCAAGTCCGCGGTGATTTTATCGTTGATTTTCCACAAACTAGTCACGATGCTACGCGTTCCCGCGTAGGCAAAAGCTCGGGCAATGCTAATGATTCCCTCTCCACGCATTGCTTTGCCAATCCCCGTTTCACAAGCACTCAGAACAACCATATCGCAAGGTAAATTTTGGGTATAAACATCACTCACCATCAGCTTGAATTGCTCCGCTTGGGCATTACCAAGATTGGAAAAAGCAATAAAGGATAGGTCTGGATTTTCTAGATTGACCTCTCCGTGAGTAGACAGATGAAGCACCGAGGCCTGATGGGCTTGATCGACAAAATGCTGGCTGGTAGCCAAGGAATCCCTGAGTACTTGTGCACCAAACGCTTGCGCCAGAAATTGCGCTTCCTTGCGGCTGAAAACTAGTTTTTTGAACATTTCTCCTCCTGAGTTAACGGTTCGATCACTAAAAGGCGCATAGACTAAAATGGGCGCATTGGTCGTATTTTGCAAAGGGTTTTGCTCCTGATGAAGAAGGGTCGCTATTGAAAAGGCAAGACTAATCTGAGTCGTTTTAAACCAGTAGGGATGACTGGTAAAATGTTTGGCAGCTCCACTAGAAACAGCCTCTGTGAGAAGCGCTCCAAAGGGGATATTGCCCAAATGACTGTCTGGGACGATGATTAAATGATTGGAAGGTTTCTGCGGAAATAGGGGTTGAAACAATTGTTGATAAAGCAAATGGGCTGCTTTTACGTAAGACTCATGTTGCTCTGTTTTGATGTAATGATTGATGGAATCGATGGCTGATGCCAACTCAGGACTAAGTGGAACTTGTGTGGCTTGTACCCGAGATGGATCTTTGCTTTGCAACAAAAAAGCATAAATGTGATTTTCGCCTACAAAGAATTCTAGTAGATTGTTTCCATCTGCAACGAATTGTTGGACTTCATCTAAAGAAAAATTTTGTTGTTGTTTTAAAGCCTGCTGGTACTTCACATCTTCGTGGATAAAAGCCACCTTGCTTTGATATTCATCTTTGGCTTTGAATAGTGAACTCCGGAGGGCCATGATCTTCTCTTCGTCTGCTGCCTGTGCCAGGGCTTTACTGGTCTGGCTGATGATATCTTTGATGGCTCTAATCTCGTAGAGCGTTTCTGGAGCTACCTCGGCTAAGAGACTGGCTCGACGGCTTTGCAATGCTTCTGCCAAAACAATGGCTCGACTTTCTTCGGAAAGCATAAAGGCCTGGGCAAAATCGCCACTTTGATAAGCCATTTTGATGGCGTGTTCATACAAAGAGTAAGATTGATCAATTAGGATCTGTTTGTCCTGCTCGCTGGTATAGTCAGCCCGAATAGAGTCGATGAGCTGTATGCCGAGATGAGCGGTATTTTGACTGAGAAGCAACCCACTTTTATCTTTTTGATCTAGGGCGTACAAAGCTTTGCTTTTCGTTGCGAGCGCTTTGAGCAATTCTATTTTGAAATCAACATTACTCAGGGATGGATTGGTAGAAAAATCACTATCTCCCACAAAGCCAGGAGCCAAATTGCTGATGGCCAACTGGTATTGTTGTAATGCTTTTTGCAGCTCTCCCTCTTGCTCATAAATATGGCCTAGGTTGAGGTGAATATCCGCATACTGATGGTTGATTTTCATCCTTACCCTTTTCTTCGATACTGCCAAGGCTTTCTGGACATAGGCCTTGGCTTTGGCATATTCCTGCTTGTAGGAAAAGAGTTTACCGTATAAGTTGTAGGTACTGATTAGGAAATGATCCTCTTTCTTGTGGTATTTCAGGGAAATATCTAGTTGAGAAATGGCTTCGTCAATTTTCTGCTCATTGAGAAAAGTTTTGGCCAATCCTTGGTAAGCACTAATGTATAGTTTATCTTTTTTTGACCTCGTCTTTCTCTCTAGTTCGGGTAGCTTCTCCAATGCTAAAATGAAGTTCTCTTTTGCTTTGTCGTGAACTCCTTGAGCAAAATACAAATCAGCAATATAGTGATGGTTGATGCTTGAACCTTTGCTTAGATCATTGGCTTTAAAGTAACAGGCGAGTGCCTCTGAGTAGGCTCCTCTTGTTTTGTAGAGTACTCCTAAGGTGAGGAGTGCCTGATTTAAGGTGGTCCTTTCCACTTTTGAAAGATCATTCACTTGGTCCATATCATCCACTAATTGTTGGCCCAATTGAATTGCTAGTTGTTGTTTATCTAGGCTGTGTTCATATAAAAAAACAATTAGCCTACGTTCAAAATTGATGGTTCTGATGCGATCCGTTAATTTTGCCTTATTGTGTTCCAACACTGTGCTTGCATCTTCCATTGCCGTTTGGTAAGTGTCGAGCATCCGGTACATGATAGCCCATCCGGCCTTGATAAAATGGGCTTCAATTTCCTCATTGGGTAAAGAGGCCTGTTGGGTGAATTGGATCATTTGCTCTATGTAGTAACGGGCAGAGTCTTTGGTCGCACTATTGTAAAAGAAGGAATCGAGCCGGGTTTCATAATGCTTTAGGACCAAGCGATCTCTGGTACTCAATTGGGCTTGCAACTGAGGGAGGGGAACAGTTAGTACAACCAACAGTAGTACTGCTAGGCAATGGGTGGGTCTTGAGGTGTTCGGACGCGTAGGCATAGACATGAGTCTAAAAAAAAACAGGGTGAAGATTAACTGAACTTCACCCTGTCAAGGTACAAAAAAATAAGACTCGTAGGAAGAAAATTATTCGGATGGACCTGTTGGCGTATCCGGATCAATGGGGATAATATTTTTCATGACAATACATCTCAGGATTTCACCATCTAGCCATTTAAAGACAATCCTGATTTCTTTACCTGGAGGCAAGTTGTCCAATGCCGTTTGATTACTCATGGTGATGAGTTTGTGTTGACCACTTGGAGAATTGGCTATTGCATTGATCGAACTCGTTGAAATCAGGGTGCCATCCTTGTGGAAAATTTGTACACTGACCACATTCCAAACATTGGTATCCACCATAAAAGCCTCAAACATTTCTGAGCTCCAGTTGCAATAGTTGACGCCATCGGGGCAAAGGCAAATCTTACCTACTCCGGCCGCACCAATGAGGCTACTGACATAAGCCACGTATTCATTGACATTGGTGTTTAAAGCATCAATATCGAGGTCTTGGATCAAGCAATCGTCGGTGTTGTAATCGGGAATGGCAAAATCTTGGTCCGTAACCGCTTTCTCTGAGGCAACTTTCTCTGCTTGATCTTCTGCTTGCTTATCTGCTAGATGCCCTTGATACGCTTGATACGCTTGTACCACTGCATTGGAAAAAGTAACGGTTCGGTATTTTCCATCCGCTCCTCGGTTGACGTATTTGAGGAAAAATTCTTTTTCCGCACGGATGACTTCTTGGTAGTAGCTTTTGGGACCATGGTGGCCATTTTCCCCTGACTTTGGATTGTAGCCATGCTCTTTTTCATCTTTACTTTTGAGGAGCGCTTCCCAAATACTTCTCAAGGTAAGTGTCAGCAAGATTAAGCATACCGCAATGACCACTAGTAAAATGAGTACACCAATTTCAGGAAGCATGAGTAGAGTTGTTTTCATCAAGAGTACTTGCATTGTTTTCGTTTTTATTTATGAAAAGGATTAGATCATTCGCTTATCGTTGGAAAAGAAATATTCGCCACTGAGCGTATAGGAGAGGCAAAAAATAAATGACCTCAAGTAAATTTGCTTTGACTTCGGACGACTTAAAAAGTAACTTACCGATTTCCTTGAATGACTCGAACGGAAGTTCATTGCGTCCGAAACATTTAATAAAATCCAGAAAGGGAAGTTATTTTTTGAGCACTACTTAACGAAAGTGAATTCAGTAATTGGGTAGCCTTAGTAAATTGTAAATTGAAAGTTAATCATTTTACACTCCTCTCGGGGGTATCGCGCGGAGGTGTAGTCGCGCT
>JBCCSR010000334.1:0-5998 GCA_039199865.1 Bacteroidota bacterium | reverse complement strand
TTTACAAAAAAGAATATGATGAGGCAGGCGTATACGATGCTTTGTACAAACTGAAAATTGAGAATAATGAGACGGAAGCACTGGAAATTCTCGCTCAAGGACGATTGAAGTATCCTGATGATGAAGGTCTACGCGTTTCTGAGATCAATTACTACATGTCCAATAATAAATTTGATGAGTTGGTGGGTAAACTGAAAAAAGCGATTGAAGCAGATCCTAAAAACTTGTCTTACTACAATGCCTTAGGCAATACTTTTGACAACTTGTTCCAAAATGAAATGAGCAGTGGCAACAATGAAAAAGCACAAGAGTATTTTGATAATGCGCTTAGCTATTACAATCAAGCCTTGGAGGTGGATGGAACCAATTTCTTCGCATTGTATAACCTCGGTGTATTGTATGTCAACAAAGCCAATGGCATCGTGGCAGAAATGAAAGCATTGGAAGATAAAGGAGATTACTCAAAAGCGGGTCTACGAGCAGTAGAGGCAAAGAAATCAGAAGCAGATAAAGAATTTGCTGCCAGTCTTCCATTTTTCCAAAAAGCAGAGACGTTGAATCCTAACGATATCAATACCTTGATCGCATTGAAAGAAATCTACGCTCGTTCTGAGGATTTTGAGAAATCTAAAGAATTCAAAAAGCGGATGGAAACAGTTGAAGCTGGTGGAACCAATAATTCCTACTTCGACCAATAGGATGAAATCCTTAAAGAATTGGGATGGGCAAGCTCCGTATTAGGGTTTGCCCATCCTGCTTTTTAGCGGCTTCTTTTACCAAACAAAAAGTTTTCCTTTTTAAAACAAAAAATTTGCTTTCCACTTCTTGATGAGCTACATTTGTATTTAAAACAAATTGTGTTTTAATGAAGAAGCCATATTTAAAGGGAAGAGGAGCGCAAATTAACCCACCGAATCAATTCGATCAATATGTATATGACAAGGATCCCTACATGTACATGGCCCCAGATCAATCGCAGTTGTCTACCAAATTCATCGATGTTCATCCTAAAACCATTGTCAATAAGGTAGATAGTCCAGATATTCCTTTTAATTATTCGATCAATCCCTACCAAGGCTGTGAACATGGTTGTGTGTACTGCTATGCCAGAAATACCCATGCTTATTGGGGCTACAGCGCAGGTATGGAATTTGAACAAAAAATTCTGGTCAAGAAAGACGCACCCGCTTTGTTGGATAAGAAATTGAGAAGCAAGCGTTGGAAGCCAGCACCAATTATGTTGTCGGGGAATACCGATTGTTATCAGCCAATTGAAAAGAAAATGGAGATCACTCGGGAACTACTGAGGATCTTGTGGAAGCACCGGCATCCGGTTGGAATCATCACCAAGAATAGCTTGATTCTGAGAGATCTAGATTATTTACGGCAACTGAATAAACACAATCTGGTCCGGGTCGCCATTTCTTTGACTACCTTGCGGGAGGATCTACGACAGTTGATGGAGCCAAGGACGACTACCGTAGTTGGGCGCCTAAAAACCATCAAGATTTTAGCTGACGAGGGCATTCCAGTTAACGTGATGATGGCACCAATCATCCCTGGTCTCAACAATAATGAAATCTTTGAGTTACTGAAAGTTGCGGCGGAGCGAGGGGCCCGATCTGCTAGTTATACCATTGTGCGACTCAATGGAGATGTGGCAACTATTTTTGAAGATTGGATTCGGAAAACTTATCCAGATCGTGCAGACAAAGTGCTCAACCAGATTAAAGATTGTCATGGTGGACAATTAGAGGACAATCGTTTTAAAGAGCGAATGAAAGGAGAAGGTCAATACGCTGAAATCATTAAAAAACAATTTGATATCGCTCGAAAACGCTACTTTCCCCAGGAAAAACTCCCACCGATGGATGTGGAACTCTACAAGCAAATGCGCAATCCTCAAATGCGTTTGTTTTAGCAAGGCGTCTTGCAATGAATCATGCCCGCCAGACGAATGTGCGTATTTGTCTCCCAATCTTTTTATTATCCACGCCAATTCCAAGTCATTGGAGACGACTTTATCCATCCTTTTTGTCCGTATAAAGAGGGCAAAGGTCACCTCAATTTTCCAGCGGAAATCCTAGAGGATGATTTGGCAAACTTAAAGGAAAACTTTACATTGTGTAGGCGAATTGTTGAGTTGATTCACCATCTTATTTGGAGCCCCAGAACGCTAAATTTGTTTGCTCGCTCGGACCGTTAATAACCTCGAAAAATGAAAGAAAAAAGTTTAGACCATCTCGTTTATTTATTGAGAAGGATTAAAAAAAACAAAGAGCCCAAGGCCATCGTTTTGATGGGGGCCGGCTGCTCTAAAACAGCGGGAATTCCTACGGCCGGGGAAATCATGAATGATGTGCTCGAAAAATTTTCTGATCATCCCGACATCAAAAAAATCGATCGGAGCAATTTGGAATATGCCAAAGTAATGGAATGCTTGGGGCCCCGTGAACGGAACCAATTGTTCAAGACTTATGTCGAGAAAGCCAAAATTAATGCGAGTCACATTTACTTGGCCCACCTGATGGCCCAAGACTATATCGATTACATTCTTACCGTAAACTTTGACAACCTTGTGCAACGCGCACTGGCTTTTTGCAATATCTTTCCTCCCATTTACGATATTTCTGCTCTAAAAGATTTAACGACCACTTCACTTGATACCGAATCCATCACTTATCTGCACGGGACCTACAATGGACTATGGCAATTAAACACCCGTGAAGAAATGCAACGCATTCACGATAATGATACGGCTAAAGATATTTTTACCAAAATTACTAATGGCCGACTATGGATTGTTATTGGGTATAGTGGAGATGATTTTATTTTTGAACAGCTAGTGAAATTAGGCCGATTCAATAATGGTTTGTACTGGGTTGGTTATAAAGAGCACGAACCTTCGCAGAGGGTTCGAGAAATGTTACTCGATGTTCCAAATACCGAAAGTTTCTGGGTAAAAGGATACGATGCAGATTCTTTTTTCATGGCCTTGAATTCAGAGCTGGGCAATCCAGAACCGCTCATTTTGAATGCTCCATTTGCTTTTTTGGGTGAACTGTTTAGCAATATCGCCGAGATGAAAGGAGGGTTGTTAGAAGGTTTTGCCAAACTATCGGCAGAGTCGAAAGCCAAGGTAGAAGAGGCCATTCGGAAAGATGAAATGAAGGAGTCCATCCTTCCCGAGCAGCCTTCCCAAGGACCAAAAACTACTGAAGTGGCCAAGCGTAAAGAGGGATTGGTAGAGAACGAACCGCATGGTCAGCTACACGAAGCTTTGATCCAGTGTATCAATCAAGGAGATTATGAAAGTCTTCCAAAATTAGAAAAGGAAATCCTCGACAATCAATACGAAGAATTATACACCGTTTTGTCTAACGTCTACAACACTTGGGGCCTGGATCTTGGGGAAAAAGCCAGACAGCAGGCTAGCCCTGATTTTGAGATGACGATAGAGGAGGCTTTTGCCAAATTTGCTCGTTCCATCGAATTGGATGCACTCAAACATGAAGCCTACAACAATTGGGGCATCAATCTTGGTCGACTGGCCGAGCGAAAAGAGGGAGTCGAAAAAGAACACATTTATCAAGAGGCCTTCAAAAAATACGCCTCGGCCATTGAAATTGAACCCAATGATGCGAAATACCATTACAACTGGGCTACTCAGATGAGTGATATGGCCAGAATGACGACGGATGATAAGGTTGATGAATTATTCGAACTGGTCGTGGAAAAGTTTGAAAGATCCATCGAACTTGATCCCTACAAAGAAGAAGCATTTTACAATTTGGCGAATTGCTATGGCAACTGGGCCACCCGAAGAACTGGAGCGCAAGCGGAAACCTTGTACGAAAAGTCTTTTCAAGTTTTTGAAAAAGTTTGCCAACTGAATCCCGATAAGTATGATGCTTACAACAACTGGGGAATTAACTTGAGTCGCTTAGCGGAAAAGAAAACGGGAGTGGATGCCAGGCCGTTATTCGAAGCATCTTTTGAGAAATTCAACATCGCCCTGCAGATCAATCCGCAAATGGCTAGTGCCTATTACAATTGGGGAACTTTTCTCGGTCGTTTTGCCAAAATGCAAGTCTTAAAGGAGGCAGAACCGCTATATCATTTGGCTTTTGAGAAATTTGAAATGGCCATTGAGATCAATCCACATCAAGACGATGTCTATTACAATTGGGGAACCTATCTTGGTAACTTAGCGGGACTGAAAGTCAGTACGAATGCTGAGCCGCTTTATCGTTTGGCTTTTGAGAAATTTAGAAAAGCGGTTGACATCAATCCGCAGCATGGAAATGCTTATTACAATTGGGGGAATTTCCTTAAATATGTTGCTTTTATGAAGCAAGGGACGGAAGCCTATAATTTGTTGAAAGAAGCCATAGAAAAGTACCGCTCCGCCATCGGAATTCAGCCAAACGATGCTTACGCTTGGAACAATTGGGGGACGATTTTGGGATATATGGCGGAAATGAACTTGGGAGAAGAAGAGCCAGAACTTCTGTATCAAGAGGCCTTTAATAAGTTTAAAAGAGCCCTTAAAATTCAACCCAAATTATACGATGCGTTTAATAGTTTGGCCAATTTTATGGTGAGTCGGGCAGAAACAAAATCTGAGGCAGAGATGCTATCGATTTATCAGGAGGCTGAACAAATCTACAATAAAGCGATTGAGTTGAATCCTGACTATTTCGACGCCTATTACAATTATGGCACACTACTCGGGAAGATGGCCCGACAGGCATCGGGAGAGCGACAAAAAACGCTGTACCAAACTGCTTTCAAACTGTTTGAAAAAGCAGAGACCCTCTACGCTGGGCATTCTGATCTTTACTACAATTGGGGCAATTTCATGCTGGATATTGTCAAAAATGAAGAAAACCTTGATATGAATAGCCCCACGGTACGTTCTGCTTTAGAGAAGTTGGAAAAAGGAGTCGAATTAGGGGGAAGTGCTTATAATCTGGCTTGTTTTTATGCCTTGCAAAATAATGCCGATAAGGCGTTCAAATATTTAGAGGATGCCTTGTCCAAAAAAGACATCGGCTTTGCTTTCATTGACAAAGATCCCGACTGGGATTTACTGCGAACACATGAAAAGTACATTGAATTAAAAGAACGTTATGCCCTTTAGACTACCGACTGCCTTTATTTAAGGCTTTAATCCGTAATGTTTTTGTCATATTGCCAAGTTTATTGATGCATTCTATCCGTCTCTAGGGCAGAATGCCTTATCTTCAGGCAAGTAATTTACATCTACCGATATGCTGACGAGGTACTGATTGTATCAAACAGTGGGTCTGCAATCGGTAAACAAACCTCCAGCTCAATGAAAAAAATTATTGGAATTAGTGCAGCATTTCTACTTGTTCTTTCCTTCTTTTATTTTCAGACGCCATCCCCGGTTGAAATACCTTCTTTGGAGGAAGGTGAAAGAGAAGAGCACAAAGCCCCCGATGATTGGTTGTACAATCAGCGCACTTATCCAAATAATTCCGTTGACATTACGGCCTATCGTTCCGCAGTAAAGCAAACGAAGCAGGCTAAAGGGGCGCCGTCCAGAAGTGCCAATGAATGGGAATTGGTTGGTCCGACCAATACTGGAGGTCGGGTAACGGATATCATTTTGCATCCCACAAATACCCAAATCATGTATGCTGGTGCATCCGTAGGGGGTGTTTTCAAATCAGTGGATGGTGGGGCTTCTTGGGTGCCTATTTTTGACGAAGCCAATAGCTTATCGATCGGAAATTTGGCCATTTCTCCTGCCGACCCCGATGTCCTATACGTTGGAACGGGAGAGGCGAATGGTTCTGCTACCTCCGGAGCATTTTTTGGCGATGGTATTTACAAATCAGAAGATGGTGGAGCCTCTTGGGATCATATGGGATTGGAAAATTCTCAACATATTGGTCGCATCGCAATTGATCCACTCAATGATGATCGAATCTATGTTGCTGCTGCAGGATTGCTCTACGGGAAAAGCGAA
>JBCCSR010000333.1:0-6019 GCA_039199865.1 Bacteroidota bacterium | reverse complement strand
TTTGTATCGTAATACCTCATGATATCCATGTTGCCTTGCACTAATTCTTGCGCAAATACAAACCTATTGCTTCCTGGAACTTTAATTGATTTAAAAACAATATCACCAATCTGTACCTCTATTGTTCCAACAGGTTTTAAAGCCAGAATGGCCTCCCCTTTTAAGAATTCTATCTCTTTTGTATATGCATTGAACTTAGCGGAAATCCGGGTTCGTTTCTTGTGGAGATGGTCATACACTATTGCATCGGTCCAGTCTTGTTGTAAATACGGAGTCCCTTCCATATCCTGTACTGAATTGATGGATACTCTTAAGACCATTTGAGCGGAAACTTGGTCATATTGGTAGGTTGCCTCCTCGTCATATGTGTAAGAAGCAACCTGAGCTGAACAAAGATGATACCCTAAAAAGAATAAAATCAAGGGTATGGCATTTGAATTTATCATCTAAAATATTTTTTTAAAATGTACCAATGGAGATTCGGATTGAATCAAAAGAAGACTGGAAATCTGAAAATTGGAAAGTGTTAAGAAATTACAAAATTTCAAGGTTTTCCACAAAGATTTAACAGATTTAAGTCGTCTTCGAAGCTTTTGCAGATAGAACCATTTGGGAATAACAAAGACTTTACCTTTCCTGCTTTGCTATTCACAATATTGATGGTATATGCCACCCCAAAACACTAAAGCCCCTTATAGCTTATCCAATTCCACCTTTTAAAAAGATTTGATAAAATTTCAAAAAAGGAAAAACGACTGTAGCGTTTTGCAGTAAGCCTACGTATTGGGTAAACAGAACACTGGAATAGTTTGGAAAGAAAACGTTTTATCAATCCTAAAAAAAGAATTGGTGAACAACAGGAATGAACGCTATGAAAAATTTCAAACGTAAACTACTTACCATAGTAATGTTGGTATCAACGATACTTTTATGGACATCCTGTACTAAGGATACTAAGGAAAGTTTTCATTTTAGCCATACTAAGAAAATTAGCAGCCTATCCTCTTTGACCGTTGATGATGAGCAATTGTCCGGTACTATTAAAGTGACCATGAATTACGGGCTGAATACCAAAGTGGCAAGACTTCCTAATTGTGTTGATATGGAGGTATTAAAATCTAAAATCAACGTATCAGAAAAAGCGACAGTGTCGCTAAAAAGCGGCACTTCAATGGGCTTCTGCGCTCCAAATATCTTTACCGCTATGGCTATGGACGGGTCAACTGTAAAGTTTACTCTCAAGGTAAGTTCTAAAACTTAGGGGGAAAGAATAAGAAGTAAATATTTATCCGAAAGATAATCCCAATAAATAAAAAAATCAAATGAAAAAAATAAGTGTTTTATTGCTGACCCTACTCCTTTTTGTATCCTGTAGTGATGGCGATTCAGATGGTTCCATTGGAAACAATGCCAAGGAAATCAAGGCCTTCATATTTAGTGCTGCTGACAATGATGCTTTAGAGCAGGACGTAGCAGCAATTATAGACAAAGATGGGAAAACCATCACCACCCTTGTTCCAAATGGAACTAATCTTACAGCGTTAAAACCAAACATCAAAATCTCTGATGATGCTACCGTAAGCCCCAAAAATAAGGAGGCAATGGACTTCAGCAAAGAAATCGATTACACGGTCAGAGCGGAGAACGGTAGCATCCAAAAATATCGGGTTACGGTCAATGTGGCGAAATCGAGCGAAAAGGCAATTACAGCCTTTGTGTTCAAAGCCAATAATAACGATGATTTGAATGAGGATGTTGTGGCCGAAATTGATCAGGATAAAAATATCATAACGGCAACCGTACTTTTTAGAACGGAAATAGTGGAACTTAAGCCTTCAATAACCATTTCGGAAAATGCCACAATAAGCCCAGCGGACGAAATCGCCTTCGATTTCAGTGATGAAGTTGAATATACAGTTACCGCTGAGGACGGTAGCACACAGAAATATACCGTACGCGTAAATATGGCCCGGTCTACCGCTAAGGAAATCACCTCCTTTGCATTCAAGGCAGCGGATAACGATAACCTGGACATCGATTTTCCAGGAAACATTGACGAAGATTCTCGTAACATTTATGTGGAGTTGCCTTTTGGGACTTCGGTAACAGCATTGGTGCCCAATATCATGTTTTCAGAAAATGCCACGCTAGAGCCTGGAAACCAAGAAGTTCAAGATTTTAGCGTGGGGGTTCAGTATGCCATAACCGCAGAGGATGGAACACAAGCAGTATACAAAGTAACCGTAGGTTTTACAGCTTCTCCGGATCGGGAGGCATTAATTGCTATTTACAACGCCAATCCCGGGAATGAATTATTTTGGGATTTTAACGAACCGGACCTAACAAAATGGGCTGGAGTAGCTATTGATGAGAACACGGGTCGGGTGGTCGCACTACAATTGAATGCGGCAAGAAAGTTATCCGCTTTACCCAAAGAAATAGGAGACCTGTCGGAATCGAAAGAACTAAATCTGTCCAACAACCAACTACGTGTATTGCCAGACGAATTAGGAAAGTTGTCCAAGCTTGAAACATTGGTTTTGTCGAACAACAATTTGACGAACATCCCTGTTTCAATAAGCCAACTTAACCAACTGGAACTTTTGGGGCTTAATCAAAATGAGTTCACTGCCTTTCCTGAAAATGTGCTGCGCATTGAATCGCTGGTGATATTGTCATTGACCGAAAACAAAATTCAATCCATTCCAGCCAAAATCCAAAATTTAACTGAGCTGGCAGCATTGGCATTGAGCCGAATCGAACTTAAAACTGTTCCACCGGAACTAGGAAACTTAACAAAGCTGAGATCCCTTTTACTTGACGAAAATCAGCTTACAACAATCCCTGAAGCCTTGGGGAAACTAGTCAATCTTCAACAGCTTTACATTCGAAACAACAATATAACCGGTATACCCAAAGAAATCTGCGATTTGGATATCCCAGATTTTAGAAAGGATAACAAAGCGATATGTGAAAAGTAAAACGATATCAATTAATAATCTGAAATAAACAGTAAAGCCCCATGAAAAAATTCAGCATTCTATTTTTAAGTCTATTTATCCTTGCCTCTTGTAGCAGTGATGACGATGACAATCCACGTCTAGAACTGATTGACAGAGATGCCTTAATTGCTCTTGATAAGGCCAACCCCAATAATACCATAGGTTGGGACCATGAAGAGGAAGATCTTTCCAAATGGAACGGAGTTACCGTTGAAAACAATCGAGTGACTGGTATAGTGTTAAGGGAAAAGGGAATTAAAGTACTTCCCAAAGCGATTTATGCCCTAACCCAGTTAGACTCACTGATTCTCCCTAAAAATGGAATCGAAAGACTTCCGACAGAAATAGGAGAACTCACCTCTTTGAAAAAACTAGATCTATCAGTTAACCTATTGTCCCAACTCCCTAAAGAATTTAGCAGACTCAAGATGAGTTTAGAGCACTTGAGTATGGCAGGTAACAACTTTGAAGTATATCCTAAAGCAATCAGTGGATTTGAAAGTTTGGAATATTTGAGTGTGAGCACCAATAAGCTGGTTGAGCTACCCGCGGAAATAGGCGGGCTTACCAACTTGAAAGAATTATTGATTCAAGGAAATAAGCTTTTGACTTTGCCCGAGAGGATAGGGAACCTATCAAAACTGGAAATACTTCAATTGTATTGGAACGATTTCGAGTCCTTGCCCAACGAAATGGGAAAATTAGAGAGTCTAAAAGAAATATACATAAGCGGGAATCAAGATGACCTATTTACACAGTCCTTTGAGGACCTAATCAATAAAAACCAAGTCAAAGTTATTGGTGTTTTCTAACTGATCATAAGCAAGATTAATCCAAAGAGATATGAAAAAAATCAGCATTTTATTTGTTGGCCTATTTATGCTTGCTGCCTGTAGCAGTGACGATGACAGTGGTACTGGCCATTCCATGGCAATCACTTCTTTTACTTTTCTGGCCACCGACAACGAAGCGCTTTCGGATGACGTTGAGGCAGTAATTGATGAATATTGGAAGACTATTACGGTCAAACTGGCAGGAGGTACTGATATCAGAGCCTTAAAGCCCATCATAAACGTTTCGGACAAGACCGAGGTGTTCCCTGAAACGAAAGCGGAAATTGATTTTAGCCACCCTGTAAGCTACAAGGTCGTCTCGGAAAATGATAGTACAATATATACCGTACGTTTGGTGATACCCTATACCAAAGCTGAAAAAGAAGCACTGATCAAACTATACAGAGCCAATCCTGTAAATGGTCTGGGATGGGATATCGAAAACGATGCCGTTGATAATTGGAGAGGGGTCACCACAGGAATAGAAGGATTGGTAAAGCTAGATCTTGCGGGCATCGATGTCCTGCCCGCCGCCATTGGTGGCCTGACCCGATTGGAATATCTGAGTATTTATGATAGCGGTTTAGAAACGTTACCCAGTGAAATAGGGGAACTTGCCAACTTAAAAGAACTGGACATAACTAGGACCAACCTGACCGCGCTGCCATTGGAAATAGGGAACTTGACCAACCTATTGGGCGTTAACATAAATGCATGTAAGCTGAGCACACTGCCCAATTCAATAGGCAAGCTAAAGCATTTGAAGTTCCTTAGTTTGGATCGAAATACGATATCGACCCTACCCAACGAGATTGGGGAGCTTTCCAATTTAGAGCATTTATACATCGACAATAATGTATTGACAGCCTTTCCACCATCAATTGGGGAACTTTCCAACCTGCGCCGGCTAAGCGCATCGAACAATCGGTTGACCAGCCTGCCCAGGGAAATCGGGAACTTAGATAGCTTGGTAGCTTTGGACCTGATGTCGAACCAGCTTTCGAACATTCCCGAGGAACTCTGCAAACTAGGGATAGAGGAATTAAGGCTCGATAATCCCTTAAGCTGCAAAAACGGACCTAAACTAATTCAATAAGTAAAAAATAAAATATATACACATGAAAAAGCTAAGTATTCTATTCCTTTTCCTTCTTGTACTTGCCTCTTGCAGTGACGACGATGATAACACCGGTGGTGGCGACGCAAAGAGCGACGCCAAGGAAATCACCACCTTTACTTTTAGGGCGGCCGACAACGATGCTCTAGACGAAGATGTTTCGGGCACTATCGATAAAGAGGAGAAGACCATTGCGGCTACCGTGCCTGCCGGTACGAATATTACTGCCCTAAAACCAACATTGGCCATTTCTGAAAAAGCCACGGTAAATCCAAAGGATAAGGCCGAAATGGATTTCCTTGAGGATGTTGAGTATACTGTAACTGCAGAGGATGGCAGTACACAGAAATATGTCGTGACGGTGAACACGGTGAATGATGGAAAATCAAGTGCCAAGGAAATTACCGCTTTTGCCATAAGGGCGGCCGACAATGATGCTTTGGACGAGGACGTTTCGGCCACTATCGATAAAAAGGAAAAGACCATTGCGGCTACAGTGCCTTCCGGCACGGATGTTACCGCCTTAAAACCAACATTGGCCATTTCTGAAAAAGCCACGGTAAATCCTGGGGATAAAGCCGAAATGGATTTCAGTGAGGAGGTTGAGTATACCGTTACCGCTGAGGACGGCAGTACGCAGAAATATACCGTTATTGTAAAAGTGGACAAATCTTCAGCCAAGGAAATACGCTCCTTTAATTTCTTGGCTGCCGATAATGGAAGTTTGGATGAAAATTTCGAAGCGGACATCGATGAAGATTCGTTTCAAATTCAGGTTAAACTCCCGTTTGGCACCTCGATTTCATCCTTAAAGCCTACCATAACATTTTCAGAACAGGCTTCTATTTCACCGATAAATAAGGAGCCGCAGGACTTCAGTAATGGAAAGGATTACACCGTGACAGCAGAGGACGGAAGTACAAGAACATATAGGGTTCATATAACATTTCAGGTATCACCGGCTGACCGGGACATCTTAGTTGGTTTCTACAATGCGAACGACGGTAATTCCCTAGGTTGGGATTTAAACGAAGAGGATGTCACCAGATGGAACGGTATTATTGTAA
>JBCCSR010000332.1:0-6029 GCA_039199865.1 Bacteroidota bacterium | reverse complement strand
GGAACACGGAAGGTTTTCCCCGCCGTATTTGGTGCAATTTTGACCACCATCATTGCTTTTTCTGGATTCTATTTTATCGATGGCCGCTTCGGAGATTTCTTTGGTGCCATCAGTACCATCGTGATTTTCTCTCTTTTGTTTTCCCTCGTAGAAGGCTTGTTTATTTTGCCTACCCACGTTGCTCATTCCAAGGCTCTAACTGAAGAAGGAAGCAACCGTTCGGTCATTTTCAAAAAGTTCGAGCAATTGATGGATTATCTACGGGATAAGTTCTATGCGCCCATCCTCGATTTTTCCATGCAAAACAAAGCCATTGTCATTGCGAGCATTACCGCTTTGTTTTTAATTACCGTTGGAGCGATTCAGGGAGGAATTATTCGCAGTACCTTTTTCCCTAATATCGAATTTGATACCAGCTTGGTCAACTTAAAACTACCCGCCGGCACCAACGAAAATATCACTAGAAAGTGGTTGGATAAAATCGAGACAGACATCAATAATGTCAACAAAAGATTGAGCAAAGCCTATTACAACGACGAGAAAGAAATCTTCCTTAAAGTTTCCAAAAACATTGGTCCCTCCACCTACGAAGGCAATATTGCGATCACAATTCTGGATTCTGAAACCAGAGGAGATTCCATCAAAGTAAGTGACCTCAACAATATTTTGCGCCAAGAGATTGGAGCCATTCCCGAGGCAGAACAGTTTGTGGTGGGAACGGCTGGTGCTTTTGGAAAACCCGTGTCAATTACCCTGTCTGGTGAAAATTTGGGAGAACTGGCCAAAGCTACTGAGGTACTGAAAGACTCATTACGCGCCTTACAGGAATTGACGGATATTTCCGATGACAACCAAGAAGGATTGCGAGAGATCAATATTCAACTCAATGACAAGGCCAGATACCTGGGGTTAAATCTACAGGAAGTGGTCAGTCAAGTTCGCCAAGGATTTTTTGGAAGCGAAATTCAACGATTACAAAGGGGAAGAGACGAAGTAAGGGTTTGGGTTCGATACAAAGAAGAAGAACGAACCAATATTGGACAGTTGGAAAATATGCGCATTCGATTCAACGACGGTAGAGAATTTCCACTTTCCGAAATTGCTGACTTTAAGGTCCAAAGAGGCGTCATTGCCATCAATCATATCAGTGGCAAAAGAGGCATCACCGTTGGGGCCAATCTAGCCACCGTTTTGGCCTCTTCCCAAGACATCAACAACAACTTACAAGCGGATGTGATCCCCCAAATTTTGGCCCAATATCCGACGGTGACTACCTCAGTAGAAGGGGAGGCTAGAGAAAATGCGAGATCTTTTGGATCAATGACCAAGGTGTTTCCCATTGCAATGCTGCTCATGTTTTTCGTCATTGCTTTGACTTTCAAATCGATTGGACAAACCATGATTGTAGCCGCTGTCATTCCCTTTGCTTTGATCGGGGTAGGATGGGGACACTATATTATGGATTTCCAATTGAGCATGTCTTCCTATTTGGGTGTATTTGCGCTGATTGGCGTTTTGGTCAACGATACCCTAGTCTTTGTGACGACTTACAATCAGTTGCTCGCCGAAGGACTGCCGCAAATGAAGGCGGTGCGGCAAGCGGGTTTGAAACGTTTTCGCCCCATTGTTCTAACTTCAATTACGACGATTGCTGGACTCTTACCACTGATGTTCGAAAAAAGTGTACAAGCCCAATTTTTAATTCCGATGGCCATCTCAGTGGCCTTTGGCTTGATGATTATTACGGTCATCATCTTGATCTTACTTCCCGTTTTACTAATTGTGATCAATCGGATTCGCGTTTACGCATTATTTGCCTGGGAAGGTGAAAAGCCAGCATTGGAACTCGTGGAGCCCGCGGTAGCCAACCGCCGTACCAATTATATTGTGTGGTTGGTCGGCGCTTTGCTCATGGCCGGAGTCTTTGCACTTTCCATCGTATTGATGTTCCGTTTATCGGGAATGATGTTTTAAAGGATGGCCTACGCTATTGGCTAATCCCGTTCTCGATCAAAAAAAGATACTCTAAAATATGAACCATAATTTGCACCAAACGAAAATTGCATTTTTACTGTTTTTCTTTGCCATCTTCAACCTAGTTTCAGCGCAAGAACCTTTGAGTATGGCAGAGGCCATTGAAAGAGCTTTACAAAACAATTACCAGATTCAAATTGCTAAAAAGGAAACAGAGCTAGCACAAAACAACAACAACTGGAAAGCTGCCGGACGCGTTCCAACCGTCAATTTGAACTTTAATTTGGACAATAATTTTGCGGGACAAAATAACCCAGCTTCTTTTCTACAAAAATTCACTTCGGTGAGCAGTGGAGTCACCGCAGGTATTGAAGCCAGCTATATTCTCTTTGATGGTTATCGGGTCAAGGTGAACAAAAGACGTTTTGAAGCATTGGAAAAACAAAGTGAGGGCAATATTAAAATTGCCATTGAGGAAAGCATTCAGGCCGTCATCTTGGCCTACTATCAGGCGCTAATCCAGGCTGCCTCAGTAAACACCTTGGAAGAATTGATTCGTTTGTCAAGAGACCGGATCGACTACCAAGAAACACGCAAGGAGTTTGGTCAGGCAGGGCGATTTGATCTTCTGCAAAGCGAGGATGCTTATTTCGACGATTCCACCAATTATCTTATTGCTTTGAATAGTTACGATTTGGCTTTGCGCAATTTGAACTTGGCGATGGGAGAAGACAATTTGGAATTGACCTATCAGTTGACCGATGGCCTTTCTTTCATAGCGGAATCTTATGCGTTTGCAGATTTACAAGAAAAGATGTTGAATAGCAATCAGAATCTGCAAAATTTATACGTCAATTTAAGTTTGGCCAATATTGAACGGCAATCCGCTCAGAGCAACAAATACCCGACCATTGCGCTAAGCGGTGGAGCCAATTACGGAGCCTCCATTTCTGGCATCAACATCATCGAGGCACCACCCAATTTTACCGTAGACTCTCCAGTGACCAATTCCAATTATGGCTTTTTTCTGGGTTTGGGCGCTACCTACAATTTGTATAACGGTGGGGCCACCAAACGTGCCGTTGAGAATGCGGGCATCCAAGAAAATATTGCTCAGTTAAACATCGAGGATCTAAAACGCAGACTTTCCTCCCAATTGAGCAATACTTTAGCCACTTATAACAGTCAACGTTCTTTGCTGCAACTAATAGTCAATCGCGTCAATAATGCCAAGGAAAATGTTGGCATTGCACAAGAACGCTTTCGTGCTGGACAGATCAATTCTTTTGACTATCGAACCATTCAATTGAATTACCTCAATGCCGTACAAAGCCAACTTCAAGCCGTTTTTAACTTGAAAAACACAGAGACGACACTCATTCGTTTAACTGGTGGATTGATCCGCTAAGCAGTGTCCAAAACCATGAACCAAAAGATCATTCCGTTCATCGATTTTGGAGGCAAGGGAACCGACCTTCATTTTGCTCATGCCAATGGTTTTCCTCCCATGGTATATCGACAGTTTATCCAAGCATTGCTTGGTCAGCACAGCGTTTTAGCCGTCAAACATCGACCTTTATGGCCAGGGCAGCATCATAGCCAGCTGCGGGATTGGAGTCAAATTGCCGATGATCTGATCCGATTTTTGGATCAACAAGGGCTGAAAAATACCATTGGAATGGGCCACTCCTTGGGTGGAACCGCTTCGATTATTGCGGCCATCAAACGGCCCGATTTGTTTCGACAGCTCGTTTTAATCGATCCGGTAGTGTTTCCAGCTCCCTTTTTGTTACTCAATAAATTGCTTCCCATTGCATGGCGCAAAAAAATAGTTCCCCCCGCCAAGATTGCCCTCAGACGCAAGGATCAATGGGAATCAAAAGAAGCCGTCTATAAGTCTTGGCGAAAGAAACGCGTTTTTAGTCGTCTGTCTGATCAAGTCTTAGCGGATTTGGTAGAATATGCCATCGTTCCCGATAGCACAAAAAATGGAGTTACATTGGCGTACACCAAACATTGGGAGGCACAAGTATACATTACGGCACCTTATCTTTTCCATCAAATCAAAAAACTCAAGATTCCCATGATTGTGGTTCGAGGACAGCATACAGATGTAATTTTTGAAAAACTTTGGGCCAATTGGAAGGTCGCACAGGCGCACAACCACTTCATCGATTTCCAAGATGCAGGACACCTCGTTCCACTTGAACATCCAAAAACTTTGGCCGAAGCGCTTTTGCCTTTGATCCATTGATGCACGGTCTTTACCAGCCTCCGCTATTCTTTTTCCTCCTAAAGCGAAATTGGGCAATAAGTTTGAAAATTAGTCGAAAAGGACTAATTTTATAGTCTGTTTTGTTGTGGTAGAAAAAAGTTAAAATGAAAACCAAACAAAAAATCATACAATCGGCAACGCGTTATTTCAATAAATTCGGTTTCGCAGCAGTTTCCTTGCACGAATTGGCCCGACATTTAGGGATGACGCGAGGGAATCTGACGTATCACTTCAAAGACAAGGACGAGTTGTTAGAACACATTTCGAGAGAGATGTGGACTAAAATTGAGGAGGCGAGAAAAAAGTCGAGACAATTTCCCTCTTTCGAAAATTTGCACAATGAAGTCCAACTGTACTATCGATTTCAAAAAGAGTATGCCTTTATTTTTCTCGATTCACACGTTTTGAATCATCAATTGATCAAGCGTAAGTTTCGGGAAATGACCAACCAAACGATTGCCGATAATAAAGCAACGATTGCCTTTTCCATTCAATTGGGCAACATGAAAAAAGAGACTTTTCCGGGCTTGTACAACAACTTAGCCTTTGTGTGCTGGATGGTCATTTTTTATTGTCTATCCCAACAAAAAATACGAGGTGTAAAAACCGGGGAGGATGCGGAGAAATTGGTGTGGACCCTACTCTTACCTCATTTTACGGAAAAGGGCATTGCTTCTTTTATCGAATTTTTTGGAGAAGCATATTATCACGGCCTTGGGGATGCCTTTGATCCGGATTTAAGTCAATTGATTTCCTTTTAAAAGTTTGGAGAACGAGCAGCTTGGTTTGTCCTCATGATCAAAAAAAATAATCTACATGTTTGCGAAAAATTTATTTGAAGGCAAAAGGGCCTTAGTGAGCGGAGGGAGAAGTGGTATTGGTTATGCCATTGCCAAAATGATGTTGGCACATGGTGCAAAGGTATTTATTTGCTCTCGAAAGGCAGCTCCCCTCCAAAAAGCAGCAGCAGAATTAGCTGCCTTTGGAGAGTGTGCATTTATGGCTTGTGACATTCGACAGAGCGAACAAATCCAGGCAATGGGGGAACGGATTAAGGAACTTTGGGGAGGATTAGATATTTTGGTCAATAATGCTGGAGGACAATTTCCGGCCTTGGCCGAGTACATCAATGATAAGGGATGGAACGCGGTGATCAACAACAATTTGAATGGTACTTTTTACATGACGCGTGAAATGGCCAATCAATTTTTCATCCCGCAAAAACAAGGTATTATCGTAAGTGTCATTGCCACCATTAACCGTGGATTTCCGGGCATGATTCATACGGGCGCCGCTCGAGCGGGAGTGGAAAATTTGACCAAGACCTTGGCCCAAGAATGGGGAGATTTTAATATTCGCATCAACTGCGTGGCTCCGGGGATCATTGAATCTTCTGGTTTGGATACCTATCCAGCTCCCATCCAAGACATGTTTGAAGCAGCCAAAGCGGGCATTCCTAAAAAACGGTTTGGGACCGTAGAAGAGGTGGCCAACGCAGTATGCTTTTTAGCAAGTCCTTTATCGAGCTACATCAATGGCATATCTTTGTACGTAGATGGTGCCCAACATCTCAACTACGACAAAATGGGACTGGCCAAAGTACTTCGATCATTTATGTAGCGCATACCCCTTACTTGCCAGAACTACCGATTGGCGAAATTCAAAAAGAACTAGCAATGGGAAAGGGAAATATTGGATCCATTTGAATCAGAGCACTGGATATCGGCAAAGTATTTTGCATAGCGTTGAAAATTGACTTATTTTTCTGGTAAAAATAACG
>JBCCSR010000331.1:0-6035 GCA_039199865.1 Bacteroidota bacterium | reverse complement strand
TCAACAACTTCTTTGAATCCGTTGTAAATACCAAGTACTTCACTACCGTTCCATTTGCTGTCTCCTTCAACAGCGTATTTCATTGTTCCTGTAACTGTTTCATAATGCTCGTAGACAAATTCTGGACGGCTAACAAAGAAGTTCCAAACCATCTCTACCATTTCAGTAGCTTCCCGTGGTTCTTTGGTTGCTTGTAATTTCTTGCCTTCTTTCCAACCATCGATTTCATCTTTCATTCCTCTAATTACTTCGATCGCTTCTTTGATATAACCCACTTTTGCATCACTGGGCTCATTGTCATCGCGAACTCCTGCAAGTCCGTCTTTTTCGTTGGCAACTGATAGTGGCGCAAGTTCTTCTTTGCCACAAGAAGCAAAAATAATTGTAATTACTAAGGATAGTCCTAGCAGCTTCAATAAATTTTTCATAATTTTGTACTTTAAATTTGTTAATAATTTCTCCTCGCAGATGGCCTAAATCTTCGGGGAGTTTTTGTTTTGTTTGCAAACGTTATAAAAGAAACACCGCTGTAAAGCAGTTGTTGACACCAAAACATGTTCTATTCGGACATTTCGATTTGCATTTCGGACATTTCTTGTTGGACGAGTTGTTGCCGATAATACTTAGGGCTAATTCCCACCACTTTTTTGAAGAAAGTTGAAAAGTTTGAACTATCCGAAAAACCCAATTCATAAGCAATTGCTTTAACACTAACGTAGGGATGTCTCAATTTTTGTTGGGCATGATCCACCAAAATAAACTTCATGACTTCTGATGGACTCACATTGAGTTGCTGGCGACAAAGCCTTCGCAGTTGTCGAGGACAAATCGCTAGATAACCTGCGCAGTGTTCAACAGTTTTTGATAAATTAGGATTTTGACTTAAGTAATCTAGAAATAATTTTAGCTTAGGATGGACGGTCTGAAGAGTGTCTGTCTTAACTTTCATGGTTAATTAATTTAGTCGATAATGTATGTCAATAGATTCCGATCCAAATGCGGAATACAGTTTAGTCGATGTCTATTTGTCTGGGAAATTTTTGTTTGATCCAATGCTCTTTTCGGCGAATAGAATCAATTTGGCGTTCCCAAAAAGTGTTCAGCACGTTCGGATAAGTTAGTCCTTAGATTTTTTATGAACTCACTCTTTGTAATGATGTAGTAGGAAGCCTGATTTTGGAATAGAAAAGGTAGCAGGCTATTTTTTGTTGCTTTAATACGGAAACATGCAAATAGTCAGTTTGTTGACAATCTTAACAAAAAAATAATTTTTTTTATTTCAACTTCCCTTAAACGTGCGTTGATTAACGGAGTTTCTCCTTCAATTGATCCCCATAAAAACTAGGACTGATTTTCCATTTCTAGGGGGAGTAAATTGATTTTTGCAGGGTAAAATTGCCATTTTTGCACTACCTTTGCGGCTATGAATGCAGCAAGTAAAATAGGTATCATTGGAGCCGGAGTGAGTGGGCTCGTTAGTGCAATCGAGCTAGAAAAGGCAGGTTATGCCCCCCTTGTCTTCGAAAAAACCGATCGAGTGGGTGGTCGAGTCAAATCAGATGAAGTCGGTGGAGCAATGTTCGATCACGGGTTCCAAGTGTTATTGACGCAATATCCTGCGGCCAAAACTTACCTCAATTACGAGCGCTTACAATTGCAAAGATTTGTTCCGGGAGCAATGATCTTTAAAAATGGCAAACGCTACAGTATTGGAGACCCTCTTAGAGATGCCTCTTTTTTTTGGTCCGCTTTCGTAGGAGCAGTAGGTACGCTATCGGACAAATTGAAATCCCTACAATTGTCCAATCAAGTCAAAAAGAGAGCACTTTCCTCCATATTCGCAGAACCAGAAATCACGACCCTTGAATACCTCAAAAACTACGGCTTCTCCCAACAAATCATCGATCATTTTTTTGCACCCTTCTTCAGTGGTATTTTTTTAGAAACCCAGTTAGCAACTTCTTGTCGAATGTTCCTTTTCGTGTACAAAATGTTTTCAGAAGGAGATGCGACCATCCCCGCGAAAGGTATGCAAGCCATTCCCGATCAATTGCGTAACCAATTGCAACGAACAGAATTTCGATTCAATTGTGAAGTAGAGTCCATTGACAACAATACGATCCATTTGAAAAATGGCAATCCTATCGAAGTAGATTTAATTTTGGTGGCAACGGAAGCCAGCTCCCTCCTCTCTCTTCCTTCCCCTACCCCGTGGAAATCCTGCACTAGCTTATACTTTAAATCTTCTTCCGCAACGTTCAATAAGGCCATCATCGGATTGGTTGCCCATTCCGATGCGCTGATCAATAATGTATTTTGCCTCAACGATCTTACGCACTATCAAGGAGAAGATAGGATTTGCTGTGCAACGATTGTTAGAGACCATTCCTATGATGAAGCAAGTCTCATTGCAAAAGTAAAATCAGAGTTGGATCAATATTGCCAGATCAAAGATGCAGAATGGATCAAGACCTACACCATTCCCAAAGCCCTACCTCAACTGGATCAATTACAATATTTACCCAAGGACGAACAATTGCGTTATTCAGATTCTATTTTCCTCAGTGGTGATCATCTAGCCAACGGCTCCTTAAATGCCGCAATGGAATCGGGAAAGAGAGCCGCCGAACTGATGATTGAACAGTTGAACTACCAATAAACAAAATCGCTTTCGATTATTTTACCTTGATTAAAACCAATTTTTCGTCAATGACCAACTCTACGGGAATGCCTTTCTCACTGGTGTTGAATTTAAAAGAGCGACCATCCTGTACCGCCATAAAATAATTTTGCTGTTCTGGATAAATGGGAAAAACAACATGATTCCACAATTGCCTCACCATCAATTTCAACCCCTTAATGCTTATCTCGATTTGATAGTCCTCCTCCGTAGCATGAACATAAGTCCCCATAAATTTTTGGAGTTGACGCAACTCTAGTTCAACGAAAGGACTCATGTCTGTTTTAAAAATATCCCAGTGATACATTTGTGCCAGATTCCGCAATATTTCGCTAGAGAGAAGATCTCCACGATTCCCATTGGTCATCATAACCACCCCCTCACTATTGTCAAGATTTGCAAGCACCGTAGATCGATATCCTAGATTTGCCCCTCCGTGGGTCAACCATTTGGATTGTTTACCTTCCAGTAAAATGACTCCAAGGCCCCAACTATGATTTTGTTGACTCAATAGTTCTTTGGCTAATTCAGGACTCAATAGTTCATCATTGCTCCCATGGTAAGCCCTGAGTATACTCGTGATCAACAATGCCAAGTCAAAGGAGGTGGTCCACAAACCCGCAGCTGCCAACTCGGGATAAATGTGCCATTTTCCGGGAATAGCAGTACCATCTCCCAGATGACCAACAGCAGCAAATGATCCCAAATGATCGGGAAGAGGTTGGGCAAAAAAGCTATTGTGCATCCCAGCTGCTTTCAAAACGTGTTCTGACATATACGCTTTAAAGCCCCCTTTTACCGACTCCTCCATCAATTGCTGAATCACCAAATAACCCCCTCCAGCGTATTGCGTTTGGCTTCCCGGAACAATGCTAACACGGACTGGTGCTGAGTTTGCAGGACCAGTTCCATCCAAGATATCCACCAAGTTTGGGAGTGTTGCCCCAGCGGAGTACCCGTCAAATCCACTGAGTTGTATGCCCGAACTGTGAGACAACAAATGGCGTAAGGTGACTGGTCTTTTTTGCGTCAACTGATTTTCTGGCAGTATCCATTGGGTGAGGTATTGGTTGATCGGTGCATCCAGTGCCCAGTGCCCTCTTTCTACAAGTTGCAAGGCTCCAATGGCCACGACGGGTTTACTAATCGAGGCGGCTTGAAATAGAGCGGCTTTCGTGACGGGCGCCTGTCCCGAATGAACAAGTGTCCCAAAAGATGCCACCCATTGGACTTTGCCTTGCTTGAAATAAGATAAACTTAGCCCAGGAACATTGAGCGCTTTCATCCGATCCTCGATTTTCAGGTCCTGAAGGGCTGCTTTTCCTTTTTTGAGCATAAGTTTTGGGAATTGATTGGATCTTAAAAAGCTTTGTTCCCTCAATACTAGCACCTTTCCACTAATAAAGCAATGGGCAGCCTTGCAAAATCATTTATTCAGTAAACCTGCTTCGGAATAAGTTGCAGCAGATCAACAATGCCCCGTTACCCGCTACAAAGTCACAGCATTTCACTACGGCGAAGTAAATCGACAAAGATTTCGTTTTTCGCTTGATTGCAACTACTCAACTCCAAATAGGTCTTTCCGTCTTCGGGAAAAGTATGAATGGCTAGATGGCTTTCCGAAAGCAACCACACGCCAGTATACCCTTGGGGCTGAAAGTGGTGGTCAGTTTGGTTGAGGGTAACAAAACCGGCAGCATCGAGCAAGGTTCCTAGTGCCTGTTCCAAACACTGTGGATCAGTTTCTTTGAGCCAACACTGAAAATTATAGATTGCTGCTTTCATGCTAATTTTTCTAGGTATTTAATCCGGTAACACCTCTGATTTAAACTGGCGCCTACTAGTACAGCGTCCATTTTCCGTTGAGATAATATCCTTGTAAAACAGGATCGTGAATGCGGTTGACGCGTAGGGTATCGGTCTGCTCTGGCATAAAGAATGCCTTACCAAAGGAGCTGATTAAAGCCATCGCTTCCGTGTTGAGCCATGCCGTTTCGATCGCTTTCAAATCGATTTGTAACAAGCGTTCTTTTAAGGCTTCTCGGGTCAATGCTGCCTTCGTCCCCAATATCCATCCCCACTCACCCATCGTGATGATTTGATTGTGCAATGGTAAAGTTGAAAATCCAGCTTTGGCCATCGTCTTTTCAATACAATGAAAACTCTTAGGAGAAAAGTAGGGACTCCCCGCTTGCGTAATCAATACGCCATGGGCTCGTAACCGTTGCCAAGCGAGCTGATAAAACTCTAGGGAATACAAACGCGAAAGTTCTACATTCCGTGGATCGGGCAGATCGATAACAATGACGTCGTAAAAATCTTTTTGGTTTTCCAAAAACTGGAATCCATCCGCATTGACCACCCTGACCCTTTGGTCATGCAATGACCTTTGGTTCACCTTCAATAAGATCTCATTTTCCATCGCCAAACGCGTAATGGCGGGATCCAGATCTACTAAAGTAATTTGTTCGACCTCTGCATACTTGAGCAACTCCCGGACCGCACAACCATCTCCCCCTCCCAAAACCAATGCCCTTTGTACCTGCTCCCCCAGCTGAACGGCGGGATGGACCAAGACCTCGTGGTACATCACCTCATCAAAACTGGAAAACTGTAGATTGTTATCCAAATACAACCAGTGATCTCCTTGCCACTCAGTCATCACGATCTTTTGGTATTTGCTCTGTTCGCTATGGACTATTTTATCGCTGTAGCGTTTTTGCTCACCGTAAAATATAATTTGCTGGGCGTTCCACAGACCAGCAAAAATGGCAATGGCCAAAGTCAAAGCGGTCAGATTGAGTTTTGCTTTTCCTTTAAAACGTTGTTGGATGGGAAAGAAATTGAGCAAAGCAATGGCCACACTCAAATTGATCAAGCCCAAAATAAAAGGGGTATAGGTCAACCCGAGATAAGGTAAGCCAATGAAAGCGAAAAATAATCCCCCAAGCAGACTACCATAGTAATCCTTTTCCAAAATTCCGGAAACGTTTACCTTGAGTTCTTCAAATTGTTCATTTAACCGAATGGCCAAGGGAATTTCCATTCCAATCAATAGCCCCGTCAAGACTGCCAAAGTATAAATGTACAATCCAATATAATCAGAGAAGGCCGCTACCGAGTAAGTGGTGAGAGCAGAAAAGGCCACCAACAGGGAAAGAACAAATTCGATGACAATAAATGCCTGAAATAAATTGCCAGACATCCGACGGGTTAGTCGACTACCGAGCCCCATAAAAAACAACATCAAAGAAATGATGAGCGTCCATTGAATGACTGAGTTGCCCAGGAAATAGCTGGCCAGAGTAGCCAGCACGTATTCTGCGACAATTCCGGAAAGCCCCGTGGCAAAAAG
>JBCCSR010000330.1:0-6039 GCA_039199865.1 Bacteroidota bacterium | reverse complement strand
GCAGGAATATCCATGGCCAAATCAAAATCGTACCATGCAGCTTTTTTGTTGGCCAAGTCTACTCGCCAATCAATGGTTAAATCTTTTTGTTGGGTGAGTTCTCCAAGGATTTGTCCATGCTCGTCTTTTGCAAAAATAAAGAACTGAGCCGCTTGTCTTTTGATGCGCCCTTCTGCATCGCGAAAATGATTGGGATCCTGAGGATGTTGGCCAGGGATAGTCGGGCCAATAAAATATTCGTTAGAACTATTGCCAACACGGGCGATGCCAATGGCAGGATAGATTGCTACGCTCTTGACTTTGCTGAAATCCATTTTCAATTGGTTTGTGGGGTTAAGAAATAAAGTCGTACTTTTTCTTTGGCGTATAAAGTACAACGTTGGCGAAGATACGCAAAAATATGAAAATATTTTGTCCTTTGTATCTAATTGATCTAGAGGAGCGTACTGCTCAAAATGGAGGCCCACTTGTTTTTGCCCGAGGAAAGGCAGCAAAATTTTGATTGGTTAAACCCACAAGGTATGGAAAATATGTGCCCAAAAATAGTTACTTTGCATTGCCCGATCGAAATATACTAGGGACGATTGAAACGGAGTCGATTGTTCCCACCAATATTAGCTATCCTTATCAACAAAAAATAAATGCGATGAATAGAACACTGCTCTTATTCCTCCTTTGGATGTTATTACCGGGTTTGGCTTTTTCCCAAAGAAAAAGGAAAAAGAAAAAAAGGGCGACTTCCACTAACTTGGCCATCACTTACAATGTATATCCCAGGATCGAACCCTATGCGACTTTCAATGCTTTCAATATTCAAGATGATGATTTGATCTTGAATTATTTGACCAGTAATTCGGGGACTTTTGTCATTACTGAGGAAGAAACCATTTTGGTAGAGAGAAGGCTTACGACCGAAATCCCCAGCCAAATAATGGGTTTTGGCTTTAGCCTACAGCTAGTCAAAGGAGCCATGTATCATGAAATTGCTTTGACTAAATTGTCTTTCAATAAGTCAAAACATCGGGTAGCTTTCCAGTTTGAAAACTTGGGGAACGGTACGGTGACCAATATCCTTCAGGGCTATGAACAAAATACTTTTGCATTCGGATTGCGCTACGAGTTTGGTGGTTTTTTTGGCAAAGGAAAAAAACCTGCTCTTCGCTTTGGGCTTAGTGGAGGCGTAGAACCTTCGTTTTATGCTTATAGTCGGGAGCCCCTGAGTCCACAATCAGAGTTTCCGATCAAAGCTCGCATTTACAATCTAGAAGTTGCCGTCATTCCTCAATTGCAAATTCGGATGTCCAAAAAAATATCCCTTGACTTTAAAGTCATACCCAATGTGCTTTTGGCCTATCATTATCGGGTGAAAGAAGAAAATCCCTCTTTAATTATTGACGATCAGACGTTGAAGCCCAACTTTGATTCTCCAGAAATTAACCTCGCCTTCAGCGCCTTGCTGCGGTATCAAATTAAAGCTCCCAAAAAACGTCGACGTCGCTCCTAAATGCCAAGCCTTACCGATCTATTTTTGGACTACTTTCATCCAGAAAGAATTTTTGGGAAAGAGGTTGATCACCATTGTTGGTGATTCACTTATTTGGCCGTTAAGTAGTACTAAATATTTTGATTCCTCAAAATAATTTGCCATAATCGCTGAACGCTTTACAAAGAGGGTCTCATGATTGCCTGTCAAATTATCCATTTCTTTCGGTGGAATCAAAAGCTGTCCTTTGGCTGCTTACTGTGCTGTTGCTGCTGCCTTACCTTTGGGGTAGCAGGGCAAGCCAGAAAGTTTCAACACCTTTCCGTCGACGATGGCCTACCTAGCTCTACGCTCTACGGAATGCATCAAGACCAGCAAGGATTCATCTGGATTGGATCGGACAATGGCGTAGTTCGCTTTGATGGAACGCATTTCGAATTGTACAACAAGGAAGAAGGCTTGGCAGATACAGAAGTTTTGGGTATGGGGGCAGACCACTTGGGGCGCATTTGGTTTTGGACCTATAACAAACAAGCGTGTTATTATTTTCAGGGACGAATTTATGGATCCCATAATCATCCGAAACTAAAACAGTTGCTTCGGAGGAAGCCTCCGGATTCAGAAGCAGTTGTTCAGTACAAGCAGGGGAAGGACGGCCAGCTCTACGTGCTTTCGGGAAATGCTTATTTGCGTTTTGACCAAAGCAATACTTTACAAGCATTGCCCAATCCGACAAACTCGGATAGTAAATTATCTTGGCGTTTGGTGAAGGTGGAGGCTGACGGTCAGCTTTGGGTCATCAATGATGAAGTCTTGGCTACATTTGATCCGGTACACAAACAGTTGGATACCATCAAACAATTTGTCCAGCAAAGTCCGATCATTTTTCAGGAACACATTTTTCGCATTCACCGTGGTGTTTTACAAAAACTTGGGGCAGATCAGGATTGGCAAGATCTCCAATTCTTGGATTTTGTGAAAGACAAGTCACGAAAATACCAGGTCTTTGTCACTCGCCAGCATTACTGGATCAGTGACCATCAAAACGGGATTTACAGTATTGACAGAACAAACCCAAACGCTCCTTTGGAGAAGTGGTTGGAGGATTATCGAATTAGTTTTGTTATCGAAGACCACGAAGGCAATTATTGGTTTAGTACACTGGGAGATGGCTTGTTTCTTTATCGGCCCAATGCTTTTCCGCTCTTGAATACGGAGGATGGATTAAACTCAAACAAGGTACATTCCGTTCTGATTCACCCGGATGATCGGTCCATTTTTGCTGGACACAATAATGGATCAATTAGTCGTTGGTCTCCAAACAAAGCCATTGTACATTATCATTTTTCTCAACGATCTGGCTACAATCGCATTCACGACATGCATCTTCATACAGATCGATTCTTTTATATTGGTGATCGTGAGGTGAAAAGTTTGGATCAACATATGCGGAACCCCATAGACTACATGCAAAACAATGCTGCTTTGGCTTTGGGGGGTATTAAGTCCATTTTTTTTGATTCAAGTTATTTGTACATCGGTTCTTCGGCGCAGCTCAATCGACTAGCTTTGGATCAACAGTTTGGGGTAGAGCGTGTTTGGGAGCAAGCAGTGTTGTGTGGCTATGCTGTCCATCAAGAAAAGCTTTACTTTGGTGGAAACACAGGTTTGTTTCAATGGGAAAATGGAACGGTGACCAGATTGTTGAAAAATCATCCTGCCTTTGAGAGTCGGGTGAATCATCTAACTGGAAATGATCGGGGATGGCTTTTTGTCTCCTCTCAAGAAAGGGGCCTGTTGGTGTTAAAAGATGATCAGGTTATTGAAGTCAATACTCAAAATGGGCTGAGCAATAACAATTGTTTGGTTGCATTGAGTCAAAATGACTCCACGCTTTGGGTAGGCACCAGCTGTGGTCTAAATAAAATTATCTTTGATGCTTCGACGGCGCGACCCCAACATATTTCGAATTACTACGATGCACATGGCTTGGGCTCCAACTTGATTCACGATCTTTATCTACAAGATTCTTTACTGGCAGTGGGAACGGATAATGGTTTAAATTTGATCCATCCCTACAACGCATTGCCAGACCATGACCCTCTCATGGTGATTATGAGTTTGACGAAAAAAGACAGTGTGTATTTTGGTAAAAAACAAATCGCTCTTCCTTACGATTATGGTGATTTGCAAATTAATTTTACGGGAATTTCATTTTCCAAAAAAGACAAGCTGACTTTTCAATATCGCTTACTTGGCCTGGATTCTACTTGGACGAATACCAGTAGTAGAGTGGTCCATTACGCAGGACTCTTACCCGGACAATACCTTTTTGAGCTAAGCAGTCCCAACTCTTCTTCGGGGGAAGGGAAGCAAAGATTGGCGATTAAGATCACCCCTCGCTATTGGCAGCGAACCAGTTTTAAGCTAGCGGGCCTATTGGCTATTTTACTTATCTGTTTATTGGCCTCGTATCTGATGATGCAATGGACCAAAAAGAAAGACTTAAAAAGAGCCCGTTTAAAACAACAAATTGCACAACTTGAATTGCAGGCATTGCAAGCGCAGCTCAACCCTCATTTTATGGCCAATACCCTCAATTCAATTCAACATTTTATCTTGGAAAAAGAGGTGCGTTTGGCCAATGAGCATCTGACTCAGTTTGCCGCCTTGATGCGCATGTATCTGGAACACTCTTCCTTCCAATTTACTTCTCTCACCAGAGAAATGGAACTGCTGAACGCTTATCTTCAACTGGAAAAATTGAGCCATGAACATCGTTTTGATTACCAAATTACTTATGACGATGACTTGAAGTTATCGGAGTGGAGTATTCCCACCATGATTTTGCAACCCTTAGTAGAGAATGCCATTATCCACGGTTTGCTACCGGCAAAGGCAAAAGGAAGATTATGGATTGGCTTTGAGTTAAAAGGGCGAAAAATCATTTGCACCATTCAGGACAATGGGATTGGAAGAGCGGCCTCAAGAGCTTTGCAATTCAACAAGCGAAAGAAATTGGTTTCGCGTGGCAACCAAATTTTACAAGAAAAAGTAAATGCACTCGAACGCTTGGGAGAACAACATGCGGAAATTCAATACACCGATTTATTTACCCCCCAAGGCGAGTCAATCGGTACGAAAGTGGAAGTGATCTTTACCGCAGCAAAACTCGTAGAAAAAGCAAATGATGAATCCCTCAAATGAAAATGATATGCAAGCAAAGAAAATCAAAGCCATCATTGTTGATGACGTTCCCAAGGCCATTTTGGTGCTCCGTAGGATGATCGAGGAGTATTGCCCACAAATCGAAATTCTTGCTAGTGCGGAGGATATACCCCATGCATTTAAGCAAATACAAGAGCATCGGCCCGATCTGGTTTTTCTGGATATTGAGTTGGCAAGAGGCACCAGTTTTGACTTATTGGAATTGTTTCCACAAATCCATTTTTCCATCCTATTTGTTACCGCACATCGACAATATGCTTTACCTGCTTTAAAGCTAAATGCCATTGATTATTTACTAAAACCCATTTCTATCAAGGATTTGGTAATGGCCGTAGACAAGGTGAGCAAGTGGCAAAACCTCAAGGCAGTGGCTACCGAGTACAATCGCTTTTTACACATTCAGCAAAGTACCAACCGACCAGTGAAATTGGCGATCTCCACCCTCGAAGGATTGCATTTTATTGATTTTAATCAGATAGTCCGTATGGAAGCAGATGGGAAATATACCAAGATTGTGGTCAAGGGGCAAAAAGCGGTGTTGGCCTCGAAAAACATCAAAGCATTTGAAGCTCAAGTACCAACCGATCAATTTTTTCGCATTCATCGTTCGCATTTGATCAACTTGGCTTATGTCCAACAATACCTGCGGGGCGAAGGTGGTGCTGTCATCATGGAAGATGGGACCCAGCTCAATGTAGCCAAAGGTCGGAAAGAAGCCTTTATTCGCCGTTTTGAGGGCTAAGCTCCCGGCCTTCATTACCTCATTCCCTTCCTTCATTCCCGTCAATCGCCCCTGGTGAAGCGTAGCCTCGAACTGTGAAGCTAATTTGAGAATTTTAATGCCATTGATCACTAAAACAATTTGAATCATGCAAAATCAAGTTACTTTTCTGTTTGTTTTTTTATTGCTACCCCTTACTCTTTTGAGCCACATCAATTACCAGGATATAAAGAATTCAACGGATTTGTCCATCGCGACTTTGACCCTCAGTACAACGGTTGCCGACATCACTGCTCCCGGGGCCAACGATGGTTCGATTACGGTCACTCCCTTATCGGGAACAGCACCATATACCTATGCTTGGTCGCACAACCCAAGCCTTACCACTGGTACGGCAAGTGGACTGGCTACTGGCGATTATTTCCTGCTCGTGACCGATGCTACAGGATGCACTGGCGTGGCTTCGGAAAGAATTTTGGAACCACTAGAATGTGATGGCTCCTTGTTCCATATCGTCAAAGATGTGGTGAATGTTGAAATGGATATTCATCTGGTTTCGGTAACCAGTAGTGGACTGGTTTCCAGTAATCTGTTTCCGATTAATTAT
>JBCCSR010000329.1:0-6041 GCA_039199865.1 Bacteroidota bacterium | reverse complement strand
CCGCTGGGCGGCTAAAAATTATCCTTCGGGCTAAAAACGGCTCTCTATTCGTTTCCGAAAGTAAAATTTCAACCTGAACAAAAACCCTTTTTTCAATCAGACTTTGATTGCTCCAAAAAAGAGCAGTAGATCACAAAGTCAAAAAATAGAGTCTATGAAAAAGTTCGTTATCTTAAGTTGTTGCTTGCTTTTATTGATGGGCTGTCGGAAAAATAGTAAGCAAGAGATCATCACCGAGCAAATCTATGAACCTCCAATAGTCCGTGTACCGAGCTTCAAGCCAGTAACGGCCTCCGTATTTGGAACAGTCATCGACGAAGAAGGAAATCCAGTGGTTGATGCGCAAGTAACCTTGGGAGACCTCATCGAGCAGACAAACGGGGAAGGCCAGTTTGTATTTTCCAACAAACTAATGAATCAGGCCGGGACCTTCATTAAAGTAGAAAAAGAAGGCTATCATTTGGGAGGAACTCGCTTTTTTCCAGCCATCATTTCCAAAAATTATGTTCACATTAGATTGTTGAAACAAATTGAGTCTGGACGCTTCCAAGCGGAACAGGGAGGTTTGAGCCTTGAACCCAATGGCTTACAAATCAACTTTCCCGCCAATGCCATTGTCGATGCCAACAATTCTCTTTACAACGACGAAGTCATCGTTTTCTCTCGCTGGATCGATCCACAAGGGGATCAACTGGAAACCATAATGCCCGGGAATTTGCAAGGCATCAACTCTGAGAATAAAGAGGTGGCCCTGGCAACTTACGGAATGGTTGCGGTCGAATTAAAATCGCCCACAGGCGAAGCCCTCAACCTGGGTAATGGACAAATGGCGGAAATTACTTTTCCACTCAGTAATGACTTGTCAGACATTGCACCACCAGAGATTCCACTGTGGTCTTTTCACGAAGAAGCAGGCATTTGGATGGAGGAGGGAATAGCTAATTTGCAAGGCAATGATTATGTAGGTGCTGTCAGTCATTTCTCTTTTTGGAATTGTGATGATTCATTTCCGCTGGTTGAATTGAGTGGGACGCTTGTCTCTCAAGAGGGCTTGCCCGTTCCCAATATACTCATCAGAATCGAATTTATAGATGAAATGGGACAACTAAGATTAGGGCAAGGGGTAAGCGATAATGAAGGAAGGTTTTCTGGGAAAGTACCTGCAAACCAAACACTTCGATTAAGGATGTTCTCCGGTAATGATCAACTATGCTTCCCATTCTCAACTCAAGTCTCTACCTCTACTACTGCGATCGACTTAGAAGAGATTGTTATTAGTGAACCAGATGTCCTTATAAATGCTACTGGAAAAATCGTTGACTGTTTTGGAGTACATCCAGATCGTTTAAACATCATTTTCACTACGGACATTAGAACCTACTACTACTATTTTGAAAATCAATCTCAGGTCGAGTTCTCCTTTCTCCGCTGTGAAGAAATAGATCAAATTGAGATTAAAGCCATTGACCTGGTTCAATTGACGGAAAGCTCGACAATCACCGTTCCCGTTGTAAACAATCAAGCCGACTGGGGCCCCTTACTCACTTGTAGTCCATTGACGGAGTTTATCAGACTCAACTTGGATGGAGTAGAAACTGTCCTTTCCGATTATTTTTTAAGCCATTTCAATGATCAAAGTCGATTCATCACACGTAGACCTCCGTTCATAGACGGTACCATGGTCATCTTAGAATTTAATGAACTCAATAGTCCAGGTAACTATGATGGTTCTGTTATTAAAAAAATTGACATATACGAAGCCGCATCTCCCTATGGATTAAGCAGTATGAAATGTAATGGAAGTTGTGATATCGACCAGGTATCGATCGATGCTTTGGGAGCAGTTGGAGAAAAAATAACTGGATCAATCGAAGGAACATTTGTACCGAGAGATTCCCTCCAACAAGATTTTCCTTTTACTATGGAATTTCAAGTCAATCGAGACGAGTAAATAAACACCTAATGAATCAGTGATCAATCAAACTTCAAGAATTGCCTAGCAAAACAACACAAGAAATCATTCAGGGTTGTCAACGGAAAGACCCGCTTTGCCAAAAGGCCTTGGTCGTACAATACTCGCCAATGCTCATGGCGGTCAGCTACCGGTATATGAAAGACCGAGTCACAGCCAAAGATGTCTTGCAAGAAGCCTTGATTCGCATCTTGAAAGCCATCCCCCAATATCGACAAAGCGGGTCTTTCGAAGGCTGGATGAAAAAAATTGTAATCAATACCGCCTTGAGCTATTTTGATAAGTCTTGCTTTAAAAAAGAGACCAGTAGAGAACCCGCACTTTTGCCGCAAAGCACTGTAGCACCAGAGGTATACCAACAGTTGGCCGTGGAAGAATTGATGCACATCATCAATCAATTACCAGAACATTATCGAATGGTTTTCAACCTCGTGGCGATCGAAGGCTATAGTCACCGTGAAGTCGCTCAATTATTGAACATCCAGGAAAGTACCTCTCGCTCTCATCTGGCCCGGGCCAGAAAACAATTGCTACAATTATTGAATTGCCAGGGTCAAAAAAAAATTAGAATATGAGTCAGGACTTCGAAAAATATGCTAGAAAGACGTTCCACCAACAGGAGATGGAGGTAGATACTGAGGCCCTTTGGGATGCGGTCTACCCAGAAGTTCGAGAAAATAAAAAACGTAGGTTTTGGCTTTGGTTTTTCATGATCGGTAGCTCCATCACTTTGCTTGGCCTGTTGGGTATTTATTCCCATCTCGCAATGAGCCATGATACTCCCATCGCTATTCCAGCCGAGCCAACGGAGCCAATCGCACCAGCAAAAAACAATACGCTTACAATTGACGAAAACCAAACAGGCACCATCGATCCTTCACTGAAGGAGGAAGACCATTTAGTGACAACAACGAATTACCCAGAAATCCTAGAGGCATCAACTCAAATCAAACAAAGCATCCATTCTAGTCCTACTGTCGGGCCGAAAAAAGAAAAGGTATATCCCGCTACTACTTCATCGTCTATTTCCCCGAACAACACCAGTCAACCAGTGGCTCAGCCAAATGGGGAACAGGGAACTGGGCTGCAAGCTATCGCTCCTACAAAAACAACAAAAAATATAACAATACTTTTACTGGATAGTAAGTCCGCCTTTCCGCTAATGCCCGCTGAGCGACCAATGGATAGCCTTGATTTTGTTTCGGTTGACGACTGGGCTCCTTTTGCATCGCCCAAGCAGTCCAAATGGGGCTTTGGTGCCTATGCGGGCTTGGGATATGCCAACAGAAAGTTAACCCGTCCCGGGAGACAAACGCTAGTCCGATATCGACAATCAGTGGAAAGAGAATTGGAAACTTTACAATTAGGGCTTAGTATTTACTACGAAACTCATGAACATTTCTATCTCCGTAGTGGTATTGAATATAGTCGGATGGCAAGTTGCATTCACGTAGATACGGTCGATGTCTTCGGTGACACGATTGCCAATGGTATTCAGTCCATCTCCATCAATACCATTACCGGGGATACGACTTTCAACAGAGGAACCATTTACAATACGCGGTCTATTGCCACCGTCAGAACCGATTACAATTACTTTCATCTCATCGATATTCCACTAATGGTAGGATATAAAGTCAACTTACGCAAATGGACGGTTGGTTTGGAAGCAGGTGTACTATTCAATCTCCTACTCAAAAGCCAAGGAATACTCCCCGTCTCCTTCGGACAACTCTACAGCATCAGTAGTGACCGAGCTGAATGGTACCGCAACCATCTGGGCATCACCCCCATGGTCAGTGGTCATTTCTCTTATCGTCTGGCGCCCAATCGACAAATCTATTTGGCCCCTTTTTATCGTTTCCCAAAAGTGTTTAGCACAAGTGCTCATCCACTCACGGAGCGATTGTCGCTACTGGGATTGCAAACGGGCATTCGGTTCAATTTCTAAAACATGTAGGGCTGCTAAAAGACAGCACATACTCCTAAAAAGACAGACTTGTCTTAAGTTTTTAATTTTTGGAATAATGGTGTAGTTTGAGACAAGATTCAATTACATTTGTCTCATGAAAGCCATCCTGACTTTAGACCAAATCAAGCCACTGCTTGCTCAAGCCGATTTGCTGGCAGCTATGGAAGCAGCCTTTGTTCAATACAGCAACGGAAATTGTGTGGTTCCTCCGGTTGGAGAACTCCTCTTCGACCGAGCTAAAGGAGAAACGCACATCAAATACGGCTACATCAAAGGGGATGATTACTACGTGATCAAAATTGCCTCCGGCTTTTACGATAATCCCAAGTTGGGTTTGAGCTCCTGCCAGGGGATGATGTTATTATTCAATCAAAAAACGGGACAACCGGTCTCTATCTTACTGGATGATGGACACCTGACCGATCTGCGCACCGCCGCCGCGGGAGCATTAGTGGCCAAATATTTTGCGCCAAAGAATATCCAGGCAATTGGGATCATTGGTACGGGTATTCAGGCCCGTTTACAAGTCGATTTTTTAAAAAAAATCACACCTTGTCGAGCGGTTTGGGTTTGGGGTAGAACGCCCGAACAGGTTCGCCGCTTTGTCGAAGACAGCCAGAAGGAGTGGAATATCCAGATCGCAGCTAGTCCAAGAGCGTTGGCCCAAAAATGCAAGTTAATTGTCACCACTACTCCTTCTACTCTTCCACTTTTAAGGGCAGCAGATATTCAAGCGGGTACGCACATCACTGCGGTGGGTTCGGATACGGCCACTAAGCAAGAGTTGGAGAGCGATCTTTTAGCGAAAGCGGATATCGTTTTGGTTGACAGTCTTCCACAGAGTAAAAGTCGTGGAGAGGTCTTTCAAGCGGTAAGCAAGCAAAGCATAGCGGCAGAACAAGTCATTGAATTGGGCAAAGCCATCCAAGATCCTACTTTACAAAGAACTAGCGACCAACAAATCACCATTGCAGATTTAACCGGAGTGGCCGTTCAAGATATTATGATTGCCAAAGCGGTGTATCAAGCTTATCAAAACAGTCAACGCAAAACGAAGGGATAAGATGGGTGTCAAATCTTTTCTATATTTTTTGCCGTAGAAAAATGACCAACACATGAAATACATCAGCATCAAGGGAATCGCTCCGGCAGTTGATTTCGAAACTGCGATCCTAAATGGTTTTGCTCCCGATGGTGGACTTTATGTTCCGGAGCATCTTCCCAAAATTTCAAGTTCAACTTTAGAGCAATGGAAAGCCCTCAGTTACCGTCAATTGGTTTTTGAAGTGCTCTCCCTATTTATTCCCCTAAAGGTAATTCCTTCTTCGGAGCTTCAAGAAATTATTGATGATGCTTATGGCACCTTTGAAAAAGAAGAGACTATAGTCATACGTCCACTAGCCTCCAGAACCAATACTCATATTATGGAGCTTTTTCATGGTCCTACTCTATCCTTCAAAGATGTAGGTTTGGCTTTTTTAGTCAATTGTGTTCAATACTTTTTGGAACAAAGAGGAGAAAAACAAACCATCGTGGTGGCTACAACGGGCGACACTGGCCCTGCGGCCGCCTTTTTTGCTGCTGGAAAGGCCAACATAGAAGCCTGGCCCTTATTTCCTCGCGATAAGATCACTCCCGAGCAAGCTCGACAAATGACCACACTCCATCATCCCAATATTCATCCCGTAGCCGTGGCCAATTGTCCCGAAGGCGGCGATGATCTGGATGCAGTGATCAAAGCACTTTACGATAATCAAGCCTTCAAAGAAAAACTGAATTTATCTAGCGTCAACTCCATCAATTGGGGAAGGATCATGGTGCAAACCGTACATTACTTCTATGGCTATTTGCAATTGGCCCAACAAGTTGGTGAGCCGATCCACTTTTGCGTTCCCTCCGGTGGCTTTGGCAATCTTTGTGCGGGATCCTTGGCTCGATTGATGGGCTTGCCTTTGCACTTTTTGATGGTAGCCAATAATAAAAATGCCTGTCTCCATCGCATTTTCTCGGAAGGACGATTTAGCAAAGCTCCCATTCACGAAACGGCCTCTTCCGCTATTGACATCATCATTACGGTTAACTTTTGGCGGTACCTCT